>JBLIEH010000083.1:0-7644 GCA_047632875.1 Psychromonas sp.
CAGGTGATCGATGAGTTAGGCATTAAAATTAACCGTGAAGCTTCAAATTTTGATGCTATTCATCAAGCGTTATTAGCGGGTTTACTGTCGCACATAGGTTTTAAAGATAAAGAAGCTGAATACCTCGGGACGCGTAACAGTAAGTTCTATCTGTTTCCGGGATCTGCATTATTTAAAAAACAACCTAAATGGACCATGGTTTCTGAATTAGTTGAAACAGCGAAACTATTTGGTCGAACGGCTGCACGGATCAAACCTGAATGGATTGAACAGCAGGCACAACACCTTATTAAACGCAGCTACAGTGAACCTCACTGGCAGAAAAAGCTCGGGGTGGTGGGCGCATTTGAAAATCAGACCCTCTATGGCGTGCCGATCGTCACTAAACGTAAGGTCATCTATACAAAAATAGATCCGCTTTTATGCCGAGAGCTGTTTATTCGTCATGCGCTGGTAGAAGGTGAGTTTGTCACTCGTCATCAGTTCTTCAAAGCCAACCAACTGTTACTGGAAGATATTGAGGAGCTGGAGCATAAATCCCGTCGTCGCGATATTTTGGTGGATGATGAGACCTTATTCTATTTTTATGATCAGCATATTCCAATGGATGTGGCCAGTGCTAAACAGTTTGATAGCTGGTGGAATCGCGAAAAGCAAAAACAACCTGATTTATTAAATTACCAGCGCAGTTTAGTGATGGCTCACGGCGCAGAGCAAGTGACCGAAAATGCCTACCCTGACTTTTGGCCGCAAGGAAACTTTAAGCTGCGCTTAAGTTATGCTTTTGAGCCAGGTACTGCTCAGGATGGTGTTTCCGTTGATGTCCCACTGGCGTTATTAAATCAGCTGCAGCCCCGTGGTTTTGATTGGCAGATACCCGCATTACGCGAAGAATTATTAATCGCCTTGATTAAAACCCTGCCAAAAACGGTGCGTCGCAATTTTGTGCCCGCGCCAAATTATGCGCAGGCCGCATTGGCCGTCATGGAGCCGTTAAAAACCCCCTTGCTTGAAGCGTTTGAGAAACAGCTGCTGCGCATGACCGGGGTACGGATTCCAGAAAATTCATGGGATATAACTGCATTACCAACACATCTTAAAATAAAATTTAATATTGTTGATGAAAAGGGTAAAAGCATCAACCAAGGAGCAGATTTAACACTTTTACAGCATCAGTTAAAAGGTCAAGTAAAAGAGACCCTGTCTAAAGTGTCGAAGCAGGGCATTGAAAAAACAGATTTAGTGGCCTGGAGTTTTGGTAAATTACCTCAGTCATTTAGTAAAGATCACGGCGGTTATCAAGTTAAAGCTTTCCCTGCGCTGGTGGATAAAAACAAAAGCGTTGCCATTGAACTGTTTGACAGTGAACAAAAGGCCGCTCGAATGAGCAAGGAAGGTCTGCGCCGTTTGGTATTATTAAATGTGCCGTCACCGATTAAATACCTGCAGAAAAGTTTGCCCAACAAGGCCAAATTAGGCCTCTATTTTAATCCCTTCGGGCAAGTCAAAGAATTAATTGATGATTGTATTAACTGCGCCATTGATGCGATCTTAAAGGATCAAAAAATGCCCAGTACGGAAGCCGAATTTGAACTGCAAAAAGAGCAAGTACGCGCTGAATTAGCTGAAACTACCTTAACAATAACCCAGTTAGTTGAGCAGATATTAACCCTGGCTTATGCGGTGAATAAAAAGCTCAAGGGGAAAATTGATTTAACCCTACTGGTGGCGCAGGGGGATATTAAATCGCAATTAAATCGTCTTATTTTCCCTGGCTTTGCTGGTCAGGTTGGTGAAGCTAAATTAACTGATTTAAAACGTTATTTAATGGCATTGGAAAAACGTTTAGAAAAGCTGCCTATCAATCCAGCACAGGATCGTTTACATACTATCGCGCTCAGTGAACTGGAGACTCGTTACCATGGTCTTTGTAAAACCCTACTGGCGAGCGAAAATGATAATCAACAATTAGCTGAAATTTATTGGATGATGGAGGAGTTAAGGGTGTCTTTGTTTGCTCAGCAGTTAGGCACAGCTTATCCCGTTTCAGCAAAACGTATTAAGTTAAAGTTAGCTGAATTCAAGGCCTAGTATGCGTTATTAGGTATTATCGATATGTCTTTTTACAAAGCTTTTCATGTTTAACACGTTAAGCTTTTTTGAAGCCGATGAAGAATATTGATCAGCATTTTGTAATAAAGGAAATGAATAAGATAAAGCTTGGTGCGATTTATAGCGTGATTTTTTGAGGAGGATTTTAACAAATTTAATCGAAGGACTGAAATGGTGGAGGGGGACGGATTCGAACCATCGAAGCTTACGCGGCAGATTTACAATCTGCTCCCTTTGGCCACTCGGGAACCCCTCCTTCATTTCGCGATGGATAATAGCAGAAATTTACCTTTTGTAAAACTTTGCCAATAGAAAAACCGCAAATAAAATCAGTTCGTTGCGAGTTTATTTTGTTTTGTACAATAAATAACAAAAAGTGTTTAAATTAAAAGCAAGTTGCGAGGGAGAACAATGCTGTTAAACAACAGCATTGTTAGAGGAATCTTTAAGTTTTAACTGTAACAGCGCTAATTAGAAATTTTAACGGATAAATCCTTAGACCAATTTACAAAGGGGAAACATTTAAAAAATCCGTTATCAGCGCAATTTAACAGACCAATCTGGATGCCGTCAATTTGTGCTGTTTTGTTAAACAGACCCACTTGCACCGTTGATTGCTGTGAAACACTCACAGCGCCTACATCAACCACGGTATGACCTGTCGAATAATTGACAAAACTGACATTGGCACCATTTACATTATTGGTTAGGTTTACGGCGCCAACATTCGCACCGACAGTATTACCTTCTTGCCAGTTGACTATACCTAAGGAAGCACCTGTCATCTCTTGGTTGACCTTAGCAGCACCAAAAAAGTTCAGGTTTACACCTGTGGTTTTATTGGTTTCAGAGAGTCCAAAAGCGGCGAAGTCGAGACCTTTTACCTCATTAACTCTGCCATGAAAGACGGCAAGTCGAACGCCTTTGACATTATTTGCATTAGGCACATTAAAGCCGTCAATGGTAGAGAACATAACTGGGGTTTGGCTGGCTTGAAGAGCCGGAGAGAGCAAGCCTGCTGCCAGCGTTAAAACAGGTAATAATTTTTTCATATTAATGTCCATTTATTAGCGAGGAATAAAGTGAGTGAAATAAAGATAGCAAACAAAGACACAATAACGCTAACCTTTATTTAATCAAAGTTAGCATAATGGACAGTTAATTTAATTTTCAGTTCCGCTGATATTGAATTTTTTATTGAAAAACGACTGTGCGGTTAGCATAAACAAAGACTTTGTCATCTAATACCTGTTGTAATGCGCGGCTTAATACCGATTTTTCTACATCTCGTCCTGCTTTGACTAAATCATCTGCACTGTAGCTATGATCAATGTGGGTCACATCTTGGGTAATAATAGGTCCTTCATCAAGGTCATTATTGACAAAGTGAGCCGTCGCGCCAATAATTTTAACACCACGATCGAAGGCTTGCTGATAAGGTTTAGCACCAATAAAAGCGGGCAGGAATGAGTGATGAATGTTAATCAGTTTATTTTCATAAACCTTAACAAAATTAGGCGTTAAAATACGCATATATTTAGCCAGAATCACATAGTCCGGTGCATAGGGCGCAATCGCTTCTAAGACTTGCTTTTCATGCTCTTCACGGTTTAAACCTTCATGACTGACCGTATGATATGGGATGTTAAACTTAGTCACCAACTCTTCTAGCGTATCATAGTTGCCAATAACAGCTGCAATTTCAACATCAATGCCACCATAAGTGCTTTTCATTAAAATATCACCAAGACAATGGGCTTCTTTGGTGACCAAAATGACGATCCGTTTTTTTTGTCCTGAGATTAACGCCCGATGAGAGCCTTTTGGTAAGCTAAAATCTAAATCGGCCAGCAGTGTTTGATCATTGAAATAACCTTCAATTTCAGTGCGCATAAAAAAACGCCCGTGTTGGTGGTCGACAAATTCATTGTTTTTAATTATATTGAGTTGATGTTTGTGGCAGATATTAGTAATTTGAGCAATTAGCCCTTTGCTGTCGGGGCAATCGGTCAGTAGTGTTTTCTTTTCCATTTTGATCTCTTATTTGTTGTGGCTATGCGCTGCGTTATTTAGCACAACACTTTTTGTGTTTTTTACCGCTGCCGCAGGGACAGGCTTCATTGCGTGTTATCTTACCTGATTTTTGCTCAGGATAAATAAGTCCATCACAATAAAGCCAGTCATTATTTTCTTTCACAAAATTAGAGCGTTCATGGTGACAGGAGAGTTTGCCCTGATCAAGGAACCAGGCTTTAAATTCCACGTAACCTGAATCGGAAAAACTTGCAGTGCTTAAAATTTGTAGGTTTTTCCAATCAACGGTTTTTTCGGCTAAGACTGCAATGCTCAAATCACCCCGGTAGTCTGGATGATAAGTCGCATACAAATAATCACCTAGTTGATACACAAAGGCACTAAAACGAGCGCGCATCAGTTGCTCGCAGGTGACGGGTTTAAGTATTTTTAGATGAAAGGGGAAACAACATTGGTTATATGTTTTTTCACTTTTACAAGGACAGCTTTGCTGATTTAGTTCGGGCATTTTATATTCGACCGGGTATAAAAAAAGCGTTCCGCAGAACGCTTTATGAAGATAACTAAGCCTTTAGTTAGGCAATATTGTAGGCATCATTATGAATGCCTGCTGCCCGACCAGAAGGATCTGCATTATTTTGGAAACTCTCATCCCAGGCTAATGCTTCAACGGTTGAGCAAGCCACTGATTTACCATGTGGTACACATTCCGCAGCACTGTCCAGCGGGAAGTGCTCAGCAAAGATGCTACGGTAAAAATAGGCTTCTTTGGTATCCGGGGTATTGATTGGGAATTTGAACTGCGCAGTCGCCAGTTGTTGATCTGTTACTTGCGTTTCAATATGCGCTTTTAACGTATCTATCCAGTTGTAACCCACTCCATCGGAGAACTGCTCTTTTTGACGCCATAATACTTCACTTAATAATTGACCTTCAAAGGCTTCTCGGAGAATGTTTTTCTCGATACGGCCATCTTTGATCATTTTCAGTTCAGGATTAGTACGCATAGCAACGTCCAGAAATTCTTTATCTAAGAAAGGAACGCGTGCTTCAATGCCCCAAGCCGCCATTGATTTATTAGCGCGTAAACAGTCAAACATGTGCAGTTTGCTGAGTTTACGGTTTAACTCTTCATGCAGTTCTTTAGGGTTAGGTGCTTTATGGAAGTATAAATAACCGGCAAATATCTCATCAGCCCCTTCACCTGACAGCACCATTTTTATTCCCATCGCTTTAATCTTACGTGCCATTAGGTACATAGGCGTTGAAGCGCGGATAGTGGTTACGTCGTAAGTTTCAATGTGGTAAATAACTTCACGCAAAGCATCAATACCATTTTGTACGGTAAAGATAATAGGGTGGTGAATTGTGCCTAATTCTTTAGCTACTTTTGCAGCGGCGGCTAAATCAGGAGATCCTTCAAGGCCGACAGAAAAAGAGTGTAGTTGTGGCCACCATGCGCCGCTTTCACCATTGTCTTCAATACGCTGTTTAGCAAATTTTTGGGTGATAGCCGAGATAACAGATGAATCTAAGCCACCGGAGAGTAAAACACCGTAGGGTACATCACACATTAATTGACGTTTAACGGATGCTTCAAGTGCTTGACCGATTTCAGCAGCACTGCCGCCATTATCTTTTACTGCATCATATTCCATCCAGTCACGCGTGTAATATGGAGTGATTTCACCGATTTCACTGTCTAAAAAAGATCCCGGTGGGAATTCTTGAACTTTAGAACAGATAGGCACCAATGCTTTCATCTCAGAGGCTACATAAAAGTTACCGTGTTCGTCCCAACCCATATAAAGCGGGATGATACCCATATGGTCGCGGCCAATCAGGTATTTATCTTTTTCAGCGTCGTATAAACAAAAAGCAAAGATACCGTTTAGATCGTCTAAGAAGGTATTACCTTTTTCTTCGTACAAAGCTAAGATGATTTCACAGTCAGATTTTGTTTTAAACTGATAACCACAAGTTAATTCAGCTTCTAAGTCTTTGTGGTTATAAATCTCACCATTTACGGCAAGGATATGTGTATTATTCTGATTATACAGCGGTTGTGCGCCGGTGTTGACATCGACAATAGAAAGACGCTCATGTACCAATATTGCTTTATCGGACGCGTAAACACCGGACCAATCTGGGCCACGATGACGAAGCAGTTTAGACATTTCAATAGCTTGTTGACGTAAAGCGAGCGGATCGCTTTTAATGTCAAGTACACCAAAAATAGAACACATAATGTTACCTTTTATTTAAAGCAGATATCGATAAGATATCGATTGTTAAGTGATTAATGCTTGTCCTTTTGCTGTGACAAAACAAAAAAATAATAATTTGATAGATGATTTTTGCAGAATAATCAATAAAAGTCACACTAAATCACAGTAATAAGTTATAAATAAGTCTAATTTGGATAAATTAATGATTATAACTCTTGGTTATGATGATCTTTTACTAATGAAATTTGCAACTCAGCACAAACATGGCGGGCAAAACCCGAGCCTGCTTCTTCGTACATATTGTAAACTTGATTAACACCAAACTCATTTAATTCTGCTTGATCGCTTTGATAATGTGCCAGTGCCGCGACTTTAAAACTGCAGCTGTTAATTTTATTAAGTTGCTCTGCAGCATAACGATTACCATTATGATCCGGCATGGCCAATAAAATAAGTTTAATATTATTAGTCAGTTGTAATTTATTCCAAAAGTCTGAATCTAAGGCATCACCGGTTATCACCCGTCTTCCATTAGCGCGATGTATTAGGGTTTTCTGATGATTGTAATCGATACCCATTACCCGTTCACCGTAGGTTATCTTTAGGGCGTCATATGCCCCCGTGCCGATCTGGCCCATCCCTAACACTAATATTTGTGCATCGCCGACCCGCACCGGGCGATCATCTTTGTGTAAACGTGTTGCTTGAAAACGTTTTAAAGGGCGGCTAAAGCGGCTGTAAATAGTATCGGAATATTTATTTAATAACGAGGCGATAATAAAGCTGAAGGACACGGCAATGGCGATGATAATCAACCAATCTTGAGATAACCAACCTTTGTGGGTGGCAAGAGCGGCGACAATTAAGCCAAATTCACTGTAATTTGCCAAGGAAAACGAGGTGAACAGCGACGTCCGTGAGCGTAATTTAAATCGACTTAAGGTGAGGAAATAAAGTGTGATTTTTCCTAATAACAAAATGGATAAAATCCCGGCAACCATAAGATGATCAATATTCGGCAAGCCACCCAAGCCGATACTCAAAAAGAAACAGATTAAAAACAGCTCTTTTAGATTAAATAATGATTTGGCCATATCTTTCGCACTGGGGTGTCCCGCCAGCAGCATGCCTGCGATTAACGCACCTAAATCGGCTTTTAATCCGGCAAATTCAAATAAACCCGCCCCGACAACCAGGGCCAAAAAGAAACCGTATAAAACTAACAACTCACCGTGACCTGCGCGATCTAATAGTTTGAATAAAAGCGGGC
>JBLIEH010000084.1:0-7626 GCA_047632875.1 Psychromonas sp.
ATTTTTAAGAAGCATTATGTGCCAAATAACTGTTTTTAATTATTGATATGATCTAAGTTTTATAAGGGAAGTATATTTTAAATGTGTATTGGTAAGAATGGTGACTGATACTCTGTTGTGTTCACTTTAACTTGAGGAAATACTAGTGAAAAAATATTTATTGTTGATAGTTCTGTTGTTTCATACTGGGTTTTCATTTGCGAGAGACGATGTCAAAGACTATTCCGTTGAAGAATCTATGTCTATTGCCAAAGTGTCATCCGCGATAGGTGAAGGAGTGAGATTTTACTTTGGTAATCAGGCTTATGGAAAAGTGTTGCAATCATTTGGAGAATTTCAATCCAACAAGAAAACCAATGCTTTTGGTAAATCTGACAAAGAAGCTTGCCAATGGGCTTTCGCATCCGCTATGAAGTCGCTTAAACAAAGGGCTGAAAAAGAGGGGGGAAATGCAGTTGTAAATATAAAATCAAATTACAAAGACAATCTCACCTCCAGCAATACTAGTTTCAAGTGCGGTGCGGGGGCTGTTATGGCAGGAGTTACTTTGGTAGGTGATGTGGTCAAAATATTAGAATGACAGAGCTGCGTGTCCTCTGTTTCAACTAGGCTCTGCACATGGAGGTGCTGTCCGAGCTGGTGCGTCAAGAAGTTATTGGCCGGGTTAGAATAAAAAACGTCTAGGCGAATTGAACGGCAGTTCAGGGTGATGAGCGGGACAGGCTCTGCCGTCCCTGTATACGGCACTGTGAGTTATGCGCGAGCATAGTGTCACAACAAAACGCTCTTTACCTTATTGCTCTTGCTGTTGAGAGAGCATGAGTCCTTCGAACTGCGAAACTGCGTTTCGTTTTCTCATCGTCTAGTCGTCGTCAAGGGCGAAAGACCAACAAAAAAAGTTAAACCAAATGCTCCAAGAGAAAGCTTACGAATAACCAATGCGGCATCTGACCACATAAAACGCGACAATAAAAAAGTAACACGCGGTCAAGAGCGGAACTCCAACAAAGAAAGTTAAACCAAACGCTCCAAGCGAAAGCTTACAATAACCAATGCGGCAACTGACTGCTAATCCAGACGTTTAATCAATTTTGCGGGTTGTCCTCCCACCATAGTATCGGGTGCAACATCTTTAGTCACCACAGAGCCTGCGGCCACAACTGAGCGTGCACCAATGGTGACCCCCAGACAAATCACTACATTGCCGCCTATCCAGACATCATCTTCCACGGTAATTGGCAAACATATTGTTTCCCACTCTCTTCGTCTGCGGTAATCAATGGGGTGAGAAACGGTGTAAAACTGTGCATTTGGGCCAATTAAGACATTATTGCCAATAGTGATGGGTGCGTTATCTAACATGGTAGCGCCCATATTGATAAAGCTGCTGTGACCGATAGAAATAGTTTTACCGAATTCGCAGCGAAAAGGGGGACAGATAAAGCTGGTTTCAGTTATGCTTTTTAATAACATTTTAAAAAAGGGGGGAGATTTACCGAATTGGCATTGGTTAACTTTTTGTAATAAGTTGAATGCCGTCTCTTTAAGTGTGGTTAATTCAGGGCCAAAATCGTCATATTCCAAGCCTAATTGCATTTTTTCAAATTCAGTCATGGTTTCAAGTTGGGACATGGCTAATTACCTCTCGTCAGGTTTGTCTGTTGCTTGTAACTCATTCTACATGAAGGGTATTGTTATCCCAACCGATGCCTTGGTTTGAAATAATGGGCTTTGGCCAGTTTTTTTGTTGCGGTAAGCCAGTGGCCATTATTTCTTATGTTGAAGCATTAAAAGAGCGCATTAATAAAAAATTCATGTGCAATAAGGCAGTAGTGCGGATTATAGCTAGCTGAATGCTCACTATTAAATTTATTAACTGGTTGAATTTTAAGGATAATAACCTGTTTATAGACTGTTGATCGCTTGTTTTTAGTCTATATTAAAGAGAATAACTTTTTGATATTGGTCAATAAATTGGCTATAATCCGCCACCAATTTATTATAGCGCCTCCATTCAGTCCGAGTCGGAGGCTATTTGCGCCCATTAAGGATTACAAGCCGTGTTTGAATTTCCACAAGTCGATAAGAGTAGTGTCAAAAATGATCTGTTCTCGGGCATAACCGTTGCCCTTGCGCTGGTGCCTGAAGCGGTTGCATTTGCATTTGTTGCGGGTGTTGAACCTATGGTGGGTCTATACGCCGCCTTTATGGTCGGTTTAATCACCGCTTGTTTTGGCGGGCGTCCAGGCATGATTTCCGGTGCCACCGGTGCGATGGCAATCGTCATTGTTGCTCTAGTCGCTGAGCACGGTGTTGAATACTTATTTGCAGCTGTTTTACTCGCCGGTCTGCTGCAGATTTTATTTGGTGTTTTTCATCTTGGTAAATTCATCCGCATGGTGCCACATTCCGTGATGATCGGCTTTGTTAATGGTTTGGCCATTGTTATTTTCTTAGCGCAAATGGGGCAATTTAAGGTATTAAATAATGCAGGAGAACTTGGATGGATGCAGGGTGCACCGTTATATACCATGCTTGCTTTAGTGCTGCTGACAATGCTAATCATTCATTTTCTGCCTAAATTTACCTCTGCAATACCGTCAACACTTGCGGCTATTGTTGTTGTCACATTGTTGGTCTATTTTATTCCTGCTTTGGAAGTACGTACCGTTGTTGACTTCCTGCGCACTATGACGGGTGATGAAAGCGCCACCGTTGCTGGAACATTGCCGACATTTGCATTGCCTATGGTTCCATTTTCGTTGGAAACCTTAGCTATTATCCTGCCTTATTCATTCATATTGGGGGCGGTAGGCCTTATTGAATCCCTATTAACCCTGACTGTTATTGATGAAATGACCGGAACGCGCGGTCGTGCTAATAAAGAATGTATCGCACAGGGTGCGTCAAATATGGTCAATGGTGTATTTGGCGGTATGGGCGGCTGTGCAATGATCGGGCAGTCGATGATTAATATTAATTCAGGTGGCCGCGGTCGTTTGTCGGGTATTACGGCAGCATTGACACTGTTAGCCTTTATTTTATTTGCTTCCGGTTTAATTGAGATAGTCCCTATTGCGGCACTGGTTGGTGTGATGTTTATTGTTGTATTAAGCACCTTTGAATGGGCGTCGTTTAAGATGATGCGCAAGGTACCCAAGAAAGATGCGATTGTTATTATCTTAGTAACAGGCGTTACGGTATTAACCGATTTGGCCATTGCAGTCTTTGTCGGAGTGATTGTGTCAGCGCTCGTATTTGCATGGGAGCATGCTAAACATATTTATGCAGTAAGTGTCATTAGTGAAGATCAAAAAGAAAAAATCTATCGAATCAACGGCCCGTTATTTTTTGGTTCAACGAGTCATTTTCTTGACCTATTTGATGTGACAAATGATCCCCGCAGCGTTATTGCTGATTTTGCCGAATCGCGTGTAGCCGATCATTCAGCGATTGAAGCGATCAGTGTATTAACGGATCGTTATGTAAAAGAAGGTAAAAAACTGCATATTCGCCATCTGAGCCGGGACTGTCGTAAACTGTTGAATAAAGCTGGGGTGCTGGTAGAGATTAATATAATTGAAGATCCTATTTATAAAGTTGTCTCTGATGAACTCGCTTAATAAATTAAAGCGGCTTATTAGGCTCTGGGGCAAGTAAACCCTTGGCCTTTCCAATCCTGGCGTTTAACGATGCATAATAGGCACAACTTATTAATGGCAAATAACAGTGAAATAAGCAATGCTTCACTCTTTCCCATTAGAGATAACTCTTTTAGCGTGTATTAAGGTGAAGGCGTAAAGGGGGAATCATTTTTAATCAATGGGTTACAACATGATGCTGTTTTTAAGTTAATCATGTAACACATTGATTATTGTCGTTTATCTGTATATTTCCCCGGCCCTGTAGTGAAATAATTTAACATGTTTTCAGCGCCATTAAAAATGGCCATCTTGATTGTTTTTCTCCGACTTTAGCGGCCGTCCTTATTTATTTGAAACGCGAGTAGGGCGGTAGGCTGCATCGCATTTAGGGGTTGCATGAAGGTTTTTTGTATTCCAGACAGAAAACCAGATATGTTTGTTACGTAGGGTTTTTCTTTTATTTTTCATTTTATTTTCTCTTGTTTAATTTCAGAATATTATAAAGATTTTCCATTACAAAAATGTGACAGTAAAAATCTATTTTTGCACCTGATCTTGAGAAAAAACAAAGAATGTTATTATTTTTTAGCAGATAATTAGCACAAATTAGACAAAATGTTAATTTATCATCCTAGCATTTATTGAGAAAGTAACAAGAATGTCATTAAATTACTAGATACTATAAAGTGTAATTAAATAGATAGATGCTATAAAAAAATGTAGACTAATTTATATTAATTACTTAATTTTAGATTGTTTTTTATAAGAATTTTAAGGCAGGTAGAGATGAAATCATCTCCCTCCAATATCACTTATTTCGAATATTTACTTAGCAGTTACAGTAGTAACAGAATGAGGTAGCAAATGATTAAAAAGATTGGGGTTTTAACAAGCGGCGGTGATGCACCGGGAATGAATTCGGCAATACGCGCAGTGGTTCGCTGTGCACTGGCCAATGGAATTGAAGTCTGTGGCATTTACGATGGTTATTCCGGACTTCATAAAGGAAACATCAAACCGTTAACGCGTCATTCTGTTTCGGATATGATTAACCGTGGTGGTACTTTCTTGGGTACAGCCCGCTTTCCTGAATTTAAAGAAGAAAGTGTGCGCCGGGAAGCGATAAAAAATCTAGAAAAGCACGGTATTGAAGCATTGGTTGTGATCGGTGGTGACGGCTCTTATATGGGAGCTAAAAAACTCAGTGAAATGGGTTATCCCTGTGTTGGTATTCCAGGCACCATTGATAATGATATTGCCGGAACAGATTACACCATCGGATTTATGACCTGTTTAAATACCATTGTTGATGCGGTAGACCGTTTACGTGATACTTCTTCATCACATAACCGTATCTCTATTGTTGAAGTAATGGGCCGCTATTGTGGTGATTTAACACTTTGGTCTGCGATTGCTGGCGGCAGTGAATATGTTGTCTTGCCGGAAATTGGTTTTAACGAAACTGAATTATTAGAGCATATTGAAACTGGCGAAGCTTCGGGTAAAAAGCATGCGATCATCATGATCACAGAACATGTCACCGATGTGACGGCATTAGCTAAACGCATCGAAGCTGAGACAGGCCGTGAAACGCGTGCAACTATTTTAGGTCATATCCAGCGTGGTGGTTCACCTATGGCCTTTGACCGCGTATTAGCAAGCCGTATGGGCGCTCGTGCAGTTGAGCTTTTGATTGATGGTAAAAGCGCGCGTTGTATCGGTATTCAGCATGGTAATATGGTTGACCATGATATTATTGAATGTTTAGAGCAGATGCAGCGTCCATTCCGTCAGGATTTATACGATTTATCGAACGTATTATTCTAGTAAAAAACAGCATAAGTTAAATATTATAAGCCTACCTTTTGGTAGGCTTTTTTGTAGGTGAAAAATGAATAAACAAAGATCTCCTTACCAAACCTTAGTGACGCTCTGTGAAATAGCAGAAATCAAAAAGAATGCCAAAGATGCCGATCAAATATTAGGGTTTATTTGCGCCATTAGCGCGGCTCCTATACAACTTGAACTGCAAGACTGGTTACCCGGTTTATGGGCTGATGGTCAAACACCCTCTTTTAGCAATGAGCGGTTGGCGGTTGAATTTGCGACTGCAGCCATGCAGTTTTACGATGCTTGTTTGAGTAGCTACCAAGAGCCCATAGCGCTTACTTTGCCGACACAAGGGTGGATAAATGAATCCTTAGAAATTACCGGGCAGGGCAGAAGTTTCGCATTCGGTTATTTAGCTGGTTTTCAAAGTGTTGAAGACATTTGGCAGAATATCGAGATGGCCGAAGGTGGATCACTTGAGCAGCTATTACAGACCAGTACATTATTATTAAGTAAAATAGCAAATCCTGCGGGCGATGATCCGCACATGTTGACTGTATTTAATCAACTACCTGAAGCGGATGAAATAATCTCTTCATTACCTTTATTATTAAGTACATTGGGGCATTTTTCTTTGCAGGTAAATGATCATGGTTAATAGCGCGGATGAGGTTTTTTCAAACTATAAAGATTATTTTTCAGTGGTTGATGAAAACAATGAATTTATTGTCATTAATAAACAGACCGGGATTAATTTTCACAGTGAAGATGGTGAATTTGGTGTGGTGGTTGCCGCTGAAAAAGCCTTTGGCTGTAAACTTTATAGCGTTCATCGTTTAGATAAAATGACCTCAGGTTTGTTACTCTTGGCTAAATCGTCACAGACTGCCGCACAACTTTCCGCCTTGTTTTTTGATCATCAGATTCAAAAATATTATCTTGCAATTAGTGATAAAAAACCCAAAAAGAAACAGGGGCTAATCAAAGGCGGCATGGAAAAATCCCGTCGCTCGATGTGGAAATTAACTAAACAGACCAATAACCTGGCGGTCACTCAGTTCTTCAGCTATGCCCTGGAGAATGGCAAACGTCTGTTTGTTGTTAAACCGCATACGGGGAAAACACATCAGATCCGCGTTGCCCTTAAAAGTATCGGGAGTGCCATTTGTGGTGATCCTCTCTATGCTGAAAAATCGGATCAGACTGCGGCATTTGATCGTGCTTATCTGCATGCTTACCAGATTGACTTCAGGTTAAATAATCAAGACTACCGTTTTAAAGTTTATCCCGAGTCAGGTTGTTTATTTGAAAGTGAAGTTTGTATTAATCAAATAGAAGCTATTGGCGCTGTTGAAAAATTGGCATGGCCAAAACTATAACCTTACCTAAAAATGTAAACTCACTTAAGAGACGCTAAAGTGAGTTTAAATAAGTTGGTTTTGCTAATCTATCAGTTAGCAAACTCTGTCCATATTGGCGCATGATCAGAAGGTTTTTCGATAGCTCTTAATTCGTAATCGATGCCCGTATCAATGGTTTTTTCTGCCAAGGTTTCCGTGGCTAAAATAACGTCGATACGTAAACCTCTATTATCGTCAAAACCACGAGAGCGATAATCAAACCAGCTATATTGGTCCGATACTTCGGGATTTAATAATCTGAAGGTATCTATAAGACCAAAATCCATCAATGTCGCTAACCATTCACGCTCTTCCGGCAGAAAGCTGCATTTTTTTGTTTGTAACCAGCGTTTTTTATTTACTTCACCGATGCCAATATCCAAATCAAGCCGGGAGATATTAATATCTCCCATAACAATCAATTGGTCCTGGGCGGTGTAGAATTCATTGAGATAAATATTTAAATCTTGATAAAATTTACGTTTGGCAGGGTACTTGGTTTCGTGGGTTTGGTTCTCTCCCTGCGGGAAATATCCATTAAGGATGCGAACGGGTAAACCGTCTTTGTCTTTTACCGTGACCATGATCATGCGCCGCTGGGCTTCTTCATCATCCGTGGGAAAACCATATTGCACATCGCAAGCTTCATGTTTACAAAGCATTGCCACTCCGTAGTGGCCTTTTTGTCCATGAAAATAGACGTGGTATCCCATTGCTTCAACATCGGCAACAGGGAACACGTCGTTATGAAC
>JBLIEH010000085.1:0-7617 GCA_047632875.1 Psychromonas sp.
GTGCTGTCCGAACTGGTGCGTTAAAAACAGATGGGCAGTGCAAGATAAAAAAATGGCTCGGGCGGCTTTTCTTTTGCTTACTTTACTTTGGCCGTTCAAAGAGCATGGCTCTCTCGAACTGCGAAACTGTGTTTCGGTTTCTCATCGTCTAGTCGCCGTCAAGGGCGAAAGACCAACAATAAAAGTTACACCAGAAGCTAACAAGCGAAGGCTTATACCAAAAAAACTAAATTACGATCTTAATGAAAACGTTATAATATCAATTAAAATCAATAAGTTAATCCTGTTTCAATGTAGTTATTTAATTCATTCTTTTGGTATTAATGAATGTAGCCGAGCATGGAATATTTTTATCCGTGATGTAAAAAGATTGCAAACACTCTGTTCAAGAAATTGGAGCGACATGGGAAGTTAATTAATGGAATTGGTATTATTATAAATGGCCATTATTCCATTTTCACTTAAATGGGTAACGTACTTATTGACCGTTGGATAATAAAGGACCTTAGGTTTTTACTCTGTTATCTATCAACTTCTAATATTAAATATCCTTCGTAATATACCCCAGTAAGACATGTCTTATGCCACCACCTAGTAAATGCCGGGGTTCATCACCATCAAACAGCGCACGCCTGTGCTTAATCACTTGCTCTCGCGCTTCAGCTAGTCTAACCTCTTGATAACGTCCAAGCGACATAGGTTCCGCGTTGCCATACTGTCGAAAACGGCAATCAAAACAAACACAGCAAAACAAGGTCTTACATGGGTAATTCATCACAAAAAGAAACAAAAAAAAATACCGGCGATCAACCCACGTTATACTGGCACGATTATGAAACCTTCGGACTTAATCCTGGAACAGATCGCCCTTCTCAATTTGCCGGTATTCGTACCGATCTCGACTTAAATATTATCTCTGAGCCTGATGAATGGTATTGCCGACCGCCCAATGACTACCTTCCCAATCCCGAAGCTTGCTTAATTACCGGAATAACACCACAACGCGCATTACAAAAAGGGATGGTGGAAAGTGAGTTTATTGCGCTTATTAACCAACAATTCAGCCAGGCAAATACCTGTGTTGTGGGTTATAACAGTATACGCTTTGATGATGAAGTGACGCGCTTTACGCTGTATCGGAATTTTCGCGATCCTTATCAGCGTGAATGGAAAAATGGTTGTTCGCGTTGGGATATTATCGATATGGTAAGAGCTTGTTATGCTTTGCGTCCTGAGGGCATAAATTGGCCTGTCGATGAGAATGATGCTCCCACTTTCCGTTTGGAATTATTAACCAAAGAGAATGACTTAGCACACCAACAAGCACACGATGCAATGAGTGATGTTTATGCCACTATTGCCATGGCAAAATTAATAAAAGACACGCATCCTAAGCTCTATGATTATTTCTTTGGCTTACGTAAAAAACACAATGTCCTGGCACAACTCAAACTGGGCAGCAATACACCCGTAGTGCATGTTTCAGGGATGTTTCCCGCCATCCAAGGTTGTGCATCCTACGTGATGCCTATCATACAGCACCCTTCTAATAAAAATGCCGTGATCGTGGTTGATTTAAATAAAGATTTAAGCAGTTTAGAAACACTTTCGATAGAACAAATTCAAGCCTACCTGTATACCCCCAGTATCGATTTACCGGAAGGCATTGAACGCCCGGCTATCAAATTAATCCACATTAATAAATGTCCGATCATTGCACCGGCAAAAACCTTAACCGAGGAACGTGCAGATCAATTGGGTATTAATCGCCAGCAATGCAGGCTTTCATTAGACTTTTTAAATAACCATCCAGAACTTGCAAAAAAACTGCAGATGGTTTTTACACAGGAAATGCCGAGTACGGAAAACAAATCAGTGGAGGAGATGTTATATAGCGGAGGGTTCTTTTCTGCGCCAGACAAAGCGCAAATGGAACAAGTTTGTAACAGCACATGGCAGGCGTTAAGTAATAAGGAATTTAACTTTGAAGATGACCGGTTAGATATCCTGTTATGGCATTATAGAGCGAGGAATGCACCAGATTCATTGGATGTAGCTGAACAAGAGAAATGGGCAAGGCACCGCCAAGCCTATTTATTAGAAAATAGTCAAGCATATATTGACAAACTTGAAGCCCTCGCGCTTGAAAATCAGAGCAACCCTGCAAAAATAGAATTACTGCAGCAACTATATGAATACTTAAATTATTTACACTATGAATAATCAACTGTTAATCCTAAAATTAGCGAAGATTTGATTAATTCATATTTTCATTACTAAAAAAGAAAGCTAAAATTATGATAAAACCTATTATTATTTTAGCTTCTTTTCTATCAACATGTTGTTTTGCCGAGCAGATGACGGCTGATTCATTACAGCCGCAGAATCAGACAAATATTAAACAACAAAAACTAAACTCAACTGCATTTTATTTAAATCCTGTTTTTCACATTCAGGAAGCAACCTACCAATACTTAGACTCTGCTTTTACCTCCTTCTATCAAAAACTGTCATTTAATACTTCGATAGCCAAGAGTACATTTAAAGAAAATGCTTATTATCAAGTGGTTGCTATTCCACTCATCCCGACCAATATCGGCGGTTTTCAGCTGGAATTTTTTGGTACTTTTTCAAATCCTGCCTCACAGTATTTAAGTGATTTTTCAGCGGATCACCTTCTCTTATAACTACCGACCTAATTCTGAGGCACTCGATCTCTATAATAGCGTCCTGGCACTCGGTGCCGGTATTAGTTTTAATACCAGCTCGAGCAGCAAAATAAAAATAGTGATTTCTAATAACGAGATTCCAAGTTATGGTACGAGTAAAGCATTAGTCGCTTTTGAATCTCAATTCTAACCCTTAAAATGCCAAGTCGTTTTAAGGTTAGAATTTAAATTGTTAACAGATGGCAGAGAAAGCCTCTAGAATGCCAAGTTATCGTAAAATCCTATATGCTAGAACAAAAATTTACTTTCGCACAATTAATAGGTCAGCTATATTGTGACCACAACTGTATTGTTGCTAAATTGCTGCAATATTATCCACAACGACTCGATAAAAAAGGGAATGACATGGCCAACATACTTAGTGATAATTCACAATCTATCGGTAATACACCTCTGGTTCGTTTAAATAACGTTACATCCGGTAATGTTTTTGCAAAAGTCGAAAGCCGCAATCCAAGCTTCAGTGTTAAATGCCGAATCGGTGCAAACATGATTTGGGATGCAGAGAAAAAAGGCACGTTAACTAAAGATGTTGAACTTGTTGAGCCTACAAGTGGCAATACAGGTATTGCGCTGGCGTTTGTTGCCGCTGCTCGTGGTTACAAAATCACCTTAACTATGCCAAATACAATGAGTGTTGAGCGTCGTAAGCTATTAAAAGCATTAGGGGCTAATTTAGTATTAACCGATGGCGCAAAGGGTATGAAAGGTGCGATTGCTGAAGCTGAAGCGATTGTCAGTTCAGACCCGAGTAAGTACTTGTTATTGCAACAATTTGATAATCCGGCTAACCCTGAAATTCATGAAACAACAACCGGTCCTGAGATTTGGAATGATACCGATGGCGAGATTGATGTATTTGTTGCCGGTGTGGGTACTGGTGGGACAATTACAGGTGTCAGTCGTTACATCAAGCACACTAAAGGTAAAGCAATCATCAGTGTTGCTGTTGAGCCCACTGACTCTCCAGTGATTGCACAAACGCTCGCTGGTGAAGACATTAAACCTGGTCCGCATAAAATTCAGGGTATTGGTGCTGGTTTTATTCCTAAAAACTTAGATCTTTCTTTAATTGATCGTGTTGAAGCGGTCAGTAATGACGATGCAATCACAATGGCCCGTCGTTTAATGGAAGAAGAAGGGATCCTGGCAGGAATTTCATCGGGTGCTGCTGTCGTTGCAGCTGCTCGTTTAGCCGAGTTAGACGAGTTTAAAAACAAAAATATTGTTGTTATTTTACCAAGTTCAGCTGAACGTTACTTATCAAGCGCACTCTTTGCAGGTGTTTTTGAAGGTGAGAATTTCGCCTAAATACAGACCGTTTTGAAATAACAAAGTCGTGAGTAAAGCATCACTCGCGACGTCCGACTCAGTCGAAGCGGCAGGGAACAGCAACTGCTTTGGGTATCTACCCTGCCTAAACCATTAAATGTCATTTGCCAAGCCTCCGACGCTATTTAATAACACAAATCACAAAAAACATAACACGATGAAATTATTATCACTTCTATGCAAAAATATATTGACCTCTTCACTGTTTTTGCGGAGTATCGGCATCAATTTTAAGATAACCAATATCATCTGCCTATTAAGTGTAATCTTTTACCCCTTAATCACGCATTGGCAGACAAAAACTTGACCTAGATTAACACCCGAGTTAACTTTATTGGTTATTTTAAGCAACACAAAAATACTTCTTTGTTATCACCTTACCTTATGACTTATTAAGGTGAAAAAATAACGACCAATTTCTCATAATATTAGGACATTACAATGTTTGAACAAAAAGTTACTATCACAGCACCGAACGGCCTTCATACTCGTCCAGCAGCACAATTTGTAAAAGAAGCTAAATCTTTTGAATCTACTATTGCGGTAGAAGTCGGTGAAAAATCTGCCAGTGCTAAAAGTCTTTTTAAACTACAAACCTTAGGTTTAGTGCAAGGAACTGAAGTAAATATTAAAGCTGAAGGTAGCGACGAACAAAAAGCAGTTGAGTCGTTAATTGCACTAATGGCCACTTTGGTATAATTTTATTGCATAATGTGTAAACTTTAGACCTGCTTCATTTGACCGTTGTAAAATGAAACTTTTAATTACAACGCGTTACGAAGCAGAGTCCAATTTGAATTAAACTTTAAAGGATAGATTATGATATCTGGTATTCTAGCATCACCTGGTATAACGATAGCAAAGGCATTATTATTACAGGAAGATGAAATTACCCTTAATACGGCAAAAGTGAGTGATTTTGATAAAGAAATCGCACGTTTCAAAGATGGGCGAGCAAAAACTGCTGCTCAACTTGAAATTATCAAACAAAAAGCACTCGAAACATTTGGCGAAGAAAAAGAGGCGATTTTTGAAGGTCATCTGATGTTGCTTGATGATGAAGAGCTAGAAGAAGATATCGTTACCTACATTCGCGAAAATAAATGTAGCGCGGATGTTGCTATTCATTCTATCGTTGAAGAAAATGCAAATATGCTTCAGCAACTAGATGATCCTTATTTACGTGAACGTGCCGCTGATTTCCGTGATATCGGCAACCGTTTGCTGAAAAATGTACTGGGGATTAAAATTGTTGATTTAAGTGATATTGCTGAAGAAGTTGTTTTAATTGCTAATGATTTAACACCCTCAGAAACAGCACAAATCAACCTTGATAAAGTGCTCGGTTTTATCACTGATATCGGTGGCAGAACATCACACACTTCAATCATGGCACGCTCCCTCGAAATTCCGGCTATCGTTGGCACAAATGATATTACTAAACGTGTAAAAAATGGTGATTTAATCATTTTAGATGCACTTAATAATAAGATCACCATTAATCCAACCAATGCACAAATTGAAGAGGCGAAGCGCACCAAAGCCACATTCCTGGCTGATAAAGCTGAACTTGCCAAGTTAAAAGACCTGCCTGCGGTAACACTTGATGGACATCATGTAGAAGTTTGTTCAAATATTGGTAGTGTTAAAGATACTGAAGGTGCAAAACGTAATGGTGCCGAGGGTGTGGGCCTATACCGCACTGAATTCTTATTTATGGATCGTGACCAGTTACCCACTGAACAAGAACAGTTTGTAGCTTATAAAGACGTTGTTGAAGCAATGGATGGTCAAGCTTGTATTATCCGTACTATGGATATCGGTGGCGATAAAGATTTACCCTACCTTAATTTACCGACGGAAATGAATCCTTTCTTAGGTTGGCGTGCAATCCGCATTTGTTTCGATCGACCAGAAATAATGAACCCTCAATTACGTGCTTTATTACGTGCATCTGCATTTGGTAAAATTCGTATTATGTTCCCTATGATCATCTCAGTTGAAGAAATTCGTAAACTAAAAGATATTTTAGTGGTACTGAAGGCTGAACTTACTGCAGAAGGTTTAGATTTTGATAAAGAGATCGAAATCGGTGTTATGATCGAAACGCCGGCAGCTGCGGCTATTGCGCATCACCTGATTAAAGAAGTTGAATTTTTCAGTATTGGCACGAATGATTTAACCCAATATACACTTGCGGTAGATCGAGGTAATGAACTTATCTCTGCTCTCTACAATCCAATGACACCTTCTGTATTAAGCATTATAAAAACAGTGATTGATGCTTCTCATGCAGCGGGTAAATGGACGGGTATGTGTGGTGAGTTAGCAGGTGATGAAAAAGCGACATTATTGTTAGTGGGTATGGGCCTTGATGAGTTCTCAATGAGTGCCATTTCTATCCCAACGGTTAAGAAAATTATCCGCAATACAAACTTTTCAGACGTAAAAGCACTTGCAGATAAAGCATTATCGGTCGCAACAGCCGCTGAAATTGAATCCTTAGTTAATGAGTTCAATAAAACGAAAGGTATTAACTAAATATTTAAACGCGCTACAATGTAAATATAAACATAAGTAGTTCATTTAAAAAATACAACTATTAACAATGATAGGGAGTTCGACCATGGGTTTTTTCGATTCATTAAAAAAAGCGGTTTCAGGTAACACTCAAACTGAAAATACAATCAATCTGATCGCGCCAATTTCTGGTGAGATTGTTGCGATTGAAGATGTGCCTGATGTTGTTTTTGCTGAAAAAATAGTCGGAGACGGTATTGCGATTCGTCCTACGGGCAATAAAATGGTTGCACCTTGTGACGGAACAATTGGTAAAATCTTTGAAACAAATCATGCATTCTCTCTTGAGTCTGACACGGGCATTGAACTTTTTGTGCATTTCGGTATTGATACTGTTGAGCTGAAAGGTGAAGGTTTTACACGTATTGCTGAAGAAGGCCAAAAAGTAAAAATGGGTGATACAATCATTGAGTTTGATCTTGCATTTTTAACTGAAAAAGCAAAATCAATTCTGACACCTGTTGTTATCTCAAACATGGATGAGATTAAAGAACTGCAAAAAATGTCTGGTACTGTTGTGGTTGGTGTTGATCCTGTCCTTAAAATCGTTAAATAATGTAAACTTTTTTTAACTTTTAAAAGAGTCGCTGATGCGACTCTTTTTGTTTCTGTGCTGATCTTATTATTATTAATTGTTACAATATTTTAACTATTATTGCTAACGAGTAAAAAATGAACAGCACACTTTATGGCATCCCTAATTGCGATAGCGTTAAAAAAGCCCGAAAATGGCTTGAGCACAACAATTTACCTTACACTTTCCATGATTACCGTAAAGACGGTTTAGATAAAATCCTGCTTGGCTCTTTTTTAGAAAATATTAAGTGGACAGATCTTATCAACAAACGTAGCACTAGTTTCAAGCAACTGACCGCTCAACAGAAAGAAAATTTATCTGCCGAAACGGTGATCGAACTGTTTATCGCATTCCCAACATTGATCAAGCGCCCTCTTCTGATCCACGATAAACACTATC
>JBLIEH010000086.1:0-7602 GCA_047632875.1 Psychromonas sp.
TATAACCGTGTTTATAACCCTGCTGTTTTACGTAAAAGTAACAGGTCATAAAACAGTCCTCATTAAATGGTGGTTAATTTGCATATTATGAGGAACGACGGCAACATACAGCGATGATTTTTGGTGGGGATCCCACAGGGTTAAACACTTACTCGTGAGTTGGTTATGCTTTAAATAATCAGAAGATGTGAAATACCGGAAAAAATACATCTTTATAAAAATGCGATTAGGCGCTAGCGAGTGATCTTTCACAACTCAATGAAGAGAAAATGGATGGATTTGCTATGATAAAAGCTAACTATTGTTCGAATATGCTGCCAATAAATTTATTTCAGGCATAAAAAAATCAGCTAAAAGCTGATTTTTTTTAAATTTGGTGCCCGGAGCGAGACTTGAACTCGCACACCCATAAGGCGAGGGATTTTAAATCCCTTGTGTCTACCGATTCCACCATCCGGGCAGTTACTTAAATGCTTCTAAGTAAGTGCGGCGTATTCTATAGGACTTTTTATCGAGTACAAGTTTTTAACCCTGTTTAATTAAAAAAAGCGTTCAAGTGCTTGTAAATTAATCTAAATCATCCTGTTTCCATAGTTTATAAGGTGCATTGATAGGATTTAACGGTGCGGTGCGCTAATTTGCATTAAATAATTACCAGACAGTTCAGCATAAATTTCAAATACCCTGCCAATATACCGGCTCACATTGAATTCAATCTCAATAGACACCCTCGCTATATCCCTTATTAGTACTACGACATTCTAAGATGAAGTACGTCTTCAACTGGTTAGGCAGTCAGGCAGATAGGAGTAATAAACGGCACGCATAAATTTATTTTTGAACTTTAAAAGGTTCAGGATAAGCAGAAAAATGTTAAACTGATGCAAGCATAATGGTTAACGGTCAGGATTTTCACTTAAGCCACATGCTGAGTAACTAAACACATTCCTGTATGGATTAAATTTATCTCTGATCAACTTAATTCGTTGCAGATAAAATATTTAGTCTTGTTTTAAATAGTTTTGCATTTCGGATATAAAAATGAATAAGAATGATCCTCTACAAGGCGTTAAACTCGAACAGATATTAACTGAACTTGAAGCTAAATTAGGCTGGAGTAAAATGGGGGAACTACTTAATATTCGCAGTTTCCTCGATAAGCCGAGTCTTAAATCTAGTTTAAAATTCCTGAGAAAAACGCCATGGGCACGCGCTAAAATAGAGGTTCTTTACCTGAAAACTTTTTTTAGTGAACACCCTGCCACAACGTTATTAATAAGAAAAAACATTACCCGACAAAGGGAGGCGTCTGCACAACTTTCTGAAAAATCTGACGCTTTTAATTGGCCGTCATTGAAAGATAAATAGACCGATAATTAATGCTGATGATAATAGCGCTTTCATGTTAAAGTCTCACCGTACTGTTTATTAAATTAATATTCATATTGATCTCTCCAGATAAACAAAAAATAATTAATTAAGCACTAGGAAAAAAATACCAATGGCACAACAAAATAAATTCGATTACCGTATTACTCAAGAAGGCGACAAATGGAATGCAGAAATCACGCGTCGCGTTTCAGCCCGTCGAACAAGTGTATCAAAGCGTGAAAACGGTTTTGAAAATGAAGCCTTAGCAGAAACATGGGCAAAAGAACAACTCGTACAGTTTGTACAAAATTTACAGGCAGCAACGATACGTAAGGCAGATAGACGTACTGTGCGCAATGAATTAGCAGCCAAAGCAGAAGCTGAAAAAATAGCAGCCGCTGCAGCATACGAAGCAAAACGTATTGCCGCCATGGAAGCACAAGATCAACAAGATGACGAAGAAGCATAGTACCTGTAATAATAATTTCATAATATAACGTCATATTTTCCGTAGCAGGTTATACTTAGATACAACCTGCTTATACCTCTTAAATTATAAATCCCCTGTTCGTTAAGTAGGCTCAGTTTAATAATATTTTATTAATAGGTGACGGATCACTTGGATAAACTAATTATTTACATGCTCATTTTATCATTTTACTCGCATTCCCTCTCTGCAGAAGAAGACTCTGAGGGTATCTGCTTTAGTAAAAGCGAGCAACATAGCTTAATCGATGACAGCTATCACTACCTTAATACTAAATTTTGTCAGCCGGCTCTGTGGTTTGATAGTTTTTTTGTCGATCAAAGAATAGCAAAAGATGCGCGTGCCGGTACTATGGTGCGTTGGTATAATGATTTTATCTGGCTTGAGGGTGAGGGTTTTTCCTATAAGCCTAATATCAGTGCTCGACTCTACCTGCCAAAAACAAGTAAAAAATTAAAAATTGTTTTCGAGTCCGATACAACAGATACAATTAAAGACCTGTTTCCAGATGACCAATCACAACAACCCAAAAATGCATTAGGGCTGAGCTATGATGTATCCGTAAAGACACGCAGTAGTATTAATATAAAAGCGACCTTTCGCCCTAGTTTGGAAGCCAGATATCGTTATCTCTACCCTTTTACGCAGCAAACGGTGTGGCGATTCACTCAAAAGGTGTATCAACAAAAAATGGTCACTGGTGAAATTACTTATTTTGATATTGACCATTCTTTTAACGAAAAATTTCTGTTGCGCTGGGCGAATTTCGCCAAATTAGATACTGATGTTGAAGGTCTTGAAATGGGGACAGGTTTTACCCTATACCATTATATATCTCCCACTCAGGCTCTAAATTACAGAGCCAGCATCAGCGCCAGAAACAAACCCGCCCACTACATTGATAATACGCATTTGGGGTTAACCTATCGGCACAACATTCTGCGCAGCTGGTTCTTTTATGAGCTCTCCCCTGAAATAAACTGGCCCAAAAACGACCTTCAGGAAAAAAGTAAAGATGTCACTTTTACACTGCGCTTAGAAGTGATGTTTAAAAACATATAATACTAAACCCGCTCACTGCTCTTCTTGATAGGAAACTCTTTATAGTGCGTTCTAATCTGCTCTGCTATTTGTGCTTTCAGCGGTGTAGAAATAAGGCAAATATCTTGCTCGGGAAGCAGACTTAAAAAGCGTTTAATTAACTTATCCTGGGGGGCAGGCGTAATGTCCACCCAACTCGCTAATAACGCACGATTGATTCGCGCAGGTAAGGATCCCAGCGTCCCGGTATCATTTTGATTATGGATTAACAACCCCGCCGTTGTGCCCTTGTCTAAGGTTAAAACTTGGTAAAAATACAGCGTATGGTAATTTAACTGAGCGGTTTTTTGGGCGGCTGTTGGTGGCTCTGCGTTTAGTAGTTTTTGCGCTAAGATCTCGCTATAACATTTTATAACGGATTCCCCGAAGTGTTTTGCAAAGTGATTGTCGGTAATGTTATCAGGATTAAAAGCCTCAAGATAAAAATGGCTAACCCCTCGAAAACTTTGCAAAGCAGGGATATAAAAATATGCATCACCCAAACGCACTCCCTGTTGATGGTATTTTCCAGTTATCTCTTTTAAGCACTGATCAAATTTTTCTTTGTCTTTCTGATCGGCTATTGAGGGATTTAAATCCGCCATTATTCGCCAATAGCCTTGACCATTTTTCAATTCAGTCCAGCTAATATGGATATGGATAGAGGGTGCTAGCGGGTGGCACGGGTGAATAATAGTTGAAAGTGCGGTCGCGGAAGAAAAGGACTTATCGGGCAGATCTTCATATTGCACTTGAGAAATATTAATTGAAGCACGATTAAAGACACTGCCTTCAACTGCCTCAAACCTCAGTCCCCCACCATGCAGACCGCCATCTCTAAGCCACTCAAGGGTTTTAAATTGTGTAGGGCTGCCAAACTGCTTACTTATCGACTGCAATTTTTCCATAAAGTCACTTTGTAACTTAGACAGCATGTGCATTGTTTGTTGTGCTTTATGCGAACTTGGTGCGATTTTCATTTGATTATTTAATCCGGTAACTGTTTTACAAAGAATGCCTGTGATTCAAATAGCGCTTAATAGTTAATCTTAGTTATTCACTATTAAGCAGAATATGAATTTTATTTGCCATAAATCATCACCCCTGCACAGGTGAAAGCATCAATAGCACAACGCATCTCCTTCGCTGAGCGTTTTTAGATGTTCAGGTCGTAGGGTTATTATTTGAGTTTAAATTTGAAAATAAGAGAGTTAAAGGTCAACTTGAACGGACTAAATTGAAATGTAACCTTAGATAAAAATAACCGCGCGACTTAATTCACATTTTAAGCACGTAACATCGCATCGAGATGATCAACTATTTCAGCCCAATCGGCATCTTCATCTATAGCTTGCTTTAAAAAAGCGGACTGTGCGCTATTCCAAATATAAGCTTCATGCAATTTCCCCTCCTTCAACGGGGCATGTTTTTTTATAAATAAATTAATGCTAGCCTCAGAACTGTCCAAGCCTAATTGATCAAACAAAGCTGATAAAGGATGATTTTGCATTTCCATGTTAACCTCTCATATGTTGACTCATTTGCAATAAGTATAGTTATATCAGTCTAAAGACCTAATAAGCGATGTCAAATTTGATTTTTTAATTCGACGGTATTGCCCTCGGGATCTTTAATGTAAATGGAGTGACTGAATCCTTGTGCGCCATATCGCCGCGCAAACGGCTCTACAATAACGCCAAAACTTAATAAATGCCTGCTAATCTCCTCTTCCGGCATATTTTTTATCTGCAAACAAAAATGATCCAGATTATTTTCTGTCTGCGTGGCAGCACCGCCACCGAGACGGCCTAATTCACTTTCAACGGAGACTAAATCAATTAAAGCGTTACCGGCCCGTAACTGCGTCAATCCGGTTTCTGGTGATGTCTCCCGTTCAATAGAGCAACCTAGAACTTGACAGTAAAAAGTTAACATCTGTGGCATTTTTGTGGTTCTTAGGACAAGATGATCAATCGCTTTAACTTCAATTCGCATTTTAATATTCACCGTTTTTATCGATTTTTCAGGGTTGAAAATTTAACTTCGCATAGAACTTCACATAGAACTTCACATAGAACCCACATAGAAATGACCTAAAAAAACTGAATTTGTCTTATTATTTTAGGCTATAAAAGTCGCAATGCCATCCTTAGTCCTATTGATATCCTGTCTGAATATTTAGAATAACAGCTTTAATCCAGTACCATTAAATAGGAATTTAGTCCTGCCGCTGCAGATAATTAATGGATTTGGTATTACCTTAGAAGGAAAAAGACCCCGTTAAATAACGAGGTCTTTGAGAGTCTAAATATAGCAGTACCAAAATATCAGCGGGTAATTACCAACCTGTTACTTCACGTAATGCTTTACCAATATCAGCAAGAGATTTAGTGGTTTTCACACCGGCATCTTCAAGTGCTTTAAACTTATCATCCGCAGTGCCTTTACCACCGGCAATGATTGCACCGGCATGTCCCATACGCTTGCCTGCAGGTGCGGTAACACCGGCAATGTAGGATACGACAGGTTTAGTCACGTTTGCTTTGATAAATGCAGCCGCTTCTTCTTCCGCAGTGCCACCAATTTCACCAATCATTACGATTGCTTCAGTTTCAGGATCTGCTTGGAATAACTTTAAGATATCAATGAAACTAGAGCCAGGGATCGGATCGCCACCAATACCAACACAAGTTGATTGGCCGAAACCTTCATCTGTCGTTTGTTTAACTGCTTCGTAAGTTAATGTACCTGAACGAGATACAATACCTACTTTACCTTTTTTATGAATGTGACCAGGCATGATACCTATTTTACATTCATCAGGTGTAATAACACCAGGACAGTTAGGACCGATCATGACCACACCAGCTTGATCAAGTTTAACTTTAACAGCGACTAAATCCAGTGTCGGAATACCTTCAGTGATGGTAACGATAAGTTTAATACCGGCATCAATCGCTTCTAATATAGCATCTTTACAAAATGGTGCAGGTACGTAGATAACCGATGCTGTCGCACCCGTTTTTTCAACTGCTTCGCGTACCGTATTAAATACAGGAAGACCTAAATGCGTTTGACCGCCTTTACCCGGCGAAACACCACCGACCATTTGTGTGCCGTATTCAAGCGCTTGCTCAGAATGGAAAGTACCTTGTCCGCCAGTGAAACCCTGACAAATTACTTTAGTGTCTTTATTAATTAAAATGCTCATTATTTGCCACCTACCGATTTAACCGCTTGCTCAGCAGCATCAGTTAATGATGTTGCTGCGATAATATTAAGACCAGATTCTGCAAGAATTTTACGCCCTAACTCAGCATTATTGCCTTCTAAACGAACGATAACGGGCACCGATACACCCACTTCAGCGACTGCGCCAATAACACCTTCAGCAATAAGATCACAACGCACGATACCACCGAAAATGTTCACTAAAACAGCTTCTACTTTGTCGTCAGAAAGAATGATTTTAAAAGCTTCTGTGACACGCTCTTTAGTTGCGCCGCCGCCAACATCCAGGAAGTTAGCCGGATTACCGCCGTGTAAATGCACGATATCCATTGTTCCCATTGCCAGGCCGGCACCGTTTACCATACAGCCGATATTGCCATCAAGCGCTACGTAGTTAAGCTCCCATTGTGCCGCGTGCATTTCACGTGCATCATCTTGGGTTGTATCGTTTATCGCATGGAGCTCTTTTTGGCGGTACATTGCATTAGAGTCAATAGAAATTTTACCGTCTAAACAGATTAGATCATCTTGACCTGTCACAACCAGTGGATTAATTTCTAATAACGCTAAATCTTTATCTTCAAAGATTGTCGCAAGACCCAGGAAAATTTTTGTAAATTGACCAACCTGTTTACCAGAAAGACCTAATTTAAAGGCAAGTTCACGACCCTGGTACGCTTGTGCGCCAACCAGGGGATCGATGATTGCTGTATGAATAAGCTCAGGTGTCTCTTCGGCTACTTTCTCAATTTCTACACCGCCTTCGGTCGATGCCATGAAAGTAACACGTTGTGAAGCGCGATCAATGACCGCACCTAAGTAAAGCTCGTTTGCAATATCACTGCAGCTTTCAACTAATAACTTATTGACCAGTTGGCCGTTTGCATCTGTTTGGTAAGTCACTAAGTTCTTACCTAACCATTTATGTGCAAATTCGCGTAAACCATCTTTAGTGCTAACTAATTCAACACCACCGGCTTTACCACGGCCACCTGCATGTACCTGACACTTGATAACCCATTTGTCTCCGCCAATTTGAGATGCGGCATTGACTGCTTCCTCAGCGGTATCACATGCGACACCTTGTGGTACAGGTAATCCATATTCTGCGAACAACTGTTTTGCCTGATATTCATGCAAATTCATGATTCTTATCCATTTATTTGGTTTAACTTAATGACCATAGTAACTGGGCCATAACTCGAAGCATATTACTTACGTTAGCGCTGTTTATATTGACCAAATTGCGGAAAATATAAACAGTGCTGGACTACCCCTTAAACATCCAATAATAAGCGCGTTGGATCTTCAAGCAATTCTTTGATTGCGACTAAGAAGCTAACTGATTCTTTCCCGTCGATTAAACGGTGATCATAGGAAAGTGCCAGATACATCATAGGTAAAATTTCCACTTTACCATCAACCGCCACGGG
>JBLIEH010000087.1:0-7589 GCA_047632875.1 Psychromonas sp.
ATTCTTGATTTTTTGACCAGTTTAGCTGGAATTTATCACCTGTTGCTAATAACATCGCCAGGGCATACCCCTTGTAAGTCTGTGTCTCAAACTGTTGATAGGGCGCTGCTAAAGGCTCATCAAAATTAACAAGCAAAACAGTATCTTGGGGGTTTTCCTGTAAATAGGCGCTCGCTTCGATAAAAGCATAATGCAATGAGTTTTCTGCGGCCGCCAGTGAAGTGACCGGTGTTGTTCGTTTTGCTGCAATAGTGAATAAACCCGCTGCAGTATTGTGTACAGATTGAGAAAAGAAGATCGGTGATGCATCACCGCCATTAATAATATCTTCGATCAATTTAACCGTGCGCGTTAACTCACCGTGGCGACTGGAAAAAACAATGTAATCAATTTTTTGCTGCGCAGAAATTTGCAGAGCACTTTGTAAAGCAAGTTTACTTAAACTGCTCATACGCCGTCGCATCATTGGCGGGATCAAAAAGTCAGGAGTAGGTGCGGGTGTCATCGGCCATTGTTTATTATTTTTGCTCCATTCAAGCCAGTCATTGCTTTCAATTAGACCGGAAGAAAGGGCCGACCAGTTAGTTATATTTATATTAATTGAATTCATAGAGTATCTAGGGCCTGTTTATCTTCATGAAAGGTAACACAAAGAGTGACAATTTATCCGTTTTTTGAACTTTAGCGTGTTTAATTTTATGTTTTTTGGGCTTAGAAGTGCATAGATATTTTTGTTAAGCAGCGCATTTTAGGGGAAAAGGGTAGCGCACTTTTGGTTACTATTTTCCTTTTAATAAACATCTTAGCTTGATTTCAGATATATTAAGCTTATTAAAATCCCCTTATACTTATAAAACGGGTTAGAGGGTAATAACACAAATATTTTATCGGGCTGCCGATTGCAATTCATGGAATGATTTTTTAAATTTTTAGGGATGAAGTTTTGATAAAAAAGCAGGTTACGCAGGTGGTTATTATTGGCGCAGGACCATCGGGTTCGGTCGCGGCAGCACTACTTAAGCAACACAATATAAAGGTTATGGTTATTGAAAAAAGTGTTTTTCCGCGTTTTTCAATAGGTGAGAGTTTATTACCGGCCTGTATGGAAGTGATTGAGCAGGCAAATATGTTAGATGCCGTCAATAAGAGCAATTTTCAGTTTAAAAATGGTGCGGCTTTCCACCGTAACGGCCGTTACAGTGAGTTCGATTTTAATGATAAATTTACCCCGGGTATGGGAACAACTTATCAGGTGCAGCGTGCAAATTTTGATAAAGTACTCGCCGATCAGGCCGAAGTGCAGGGGGTAGATATTTTTTATCAGCATGAATTAATTGATCTTGATTTAGAAAACAACCCCTTACTCACTGTCTTAGATGAAAATAAACAGCCTTATCAAATTGCAGCGGATTTTGTTTTAGACGCCAGCGGTTTTGGACGTGTTCTGCCAAGATTACTGGACTTAGAAGTGCCGTCTACCTTACCTGCCCGCAAAGCAATTTTTACCCATATTGAGGATAATATCAGCAGCACAGCTTTTGATCGGAATAAGATTTTAATTTCGGTTCATCCCGATGATGCACAGGTGTGGTACTGGTTAATTCCCTTTAGCAATGGCAGCTGTTCGTTAGGTGTTGTCGCCAAGGCTGATTTTTTAGAAAAATATCCGCAGGATAATATACAAGCGCTGCAGCAGCTGGTTAATGAAGAAGCAAACTTAAAAGAAGTCCTGAGTAATGCGCTATACCCTAATCCAGGTGGTGAGATTAGTGGCTATTCTGCCAATGTAAAACAACTTTGCAGCGATAAATTTGCGCTATTAGGCAATGCCGGGGAATTTTTAGATCCGGTTTTTTCATCGGGTGTGACGATCGCACTGAAATCTGCACAATTTGCCAGTGAAACCCTGGTTAAACAGCTCTCAGGCGAGAAGGTTGATTGGCAAAAAGATTACCAGGAAAGGTTAATGGTTGGGGTAAACGCATTTCGCTGCTATGTTGAAGGCTGGTATACGGGAGAGCTGCAGAACGTCATTTTACACCCCAACCCTAACCCAAAAATTAAACAGATGATCTGCGCGATTCTTGCCGGTTATGCCTGGGATATTAATAATCCCTTTGTCACCCAACCCTACAGACGCTTAAAGGCAGTCGCCGAACTTTGTAAGCAGTAAACATTACAGGTAATAGATAAAGCGTGTTTAAAAATATCATTTAACGGGGCTTTTCGTGCTTTGTATTAAGCAAACAATCACCAAGCAAACAACAGGTAAAAAATGGCTGATTATACACAGGATCCTTATACTGCAATGCAGGCGAAAACCGAAGCACAAAAACTCGCTTTCTCGCCTATCATTTTTCATACCGCCAGAACCTTACGTGATTTAGGGATCCTGGCCGTTTTAGACAGTGCAAGCAGTGAGGGGCTAAATGCCAGCCAACTCAGTGAAAAAACAGCTGTTTCTGAATACGGTCTTAAAGTTTTATTAGATATGGCGCTCAGTGTGCACATTGTAACCTGGAAAAAACCCAATTATGTGATTGCCAAGCTGGGTTATTTTTTATTACATGATGGTATGACTCGCGCTAATTTAGATTTCACCGCGGATGTTTGTTATGCGGCGATGAGCCACTTAACCGAGGCTATCAAAGAGGGGACTCCGGCCGGACTTAAAGAGTTAGGTGACTGGCCTACTATTTATGAAGGTTTGTCGCAGTTACCGACAAAAGCCAAAGAGAGTTGGTTTAATTTTGATCATTATTATTCAGACCGTTCTTTTCCTGTTCTACTGGAAAAGATTTTTGAGCATAAACCCAAACGAATTTTTGATATTGGTGGTAATACGGGTAAATGGTCTTTGCAGTGTTGCGGATACGACAAAGAGGTTGAAATGACCATTATAGATTTGCCTCAGCAAATCGAAATGGCAATGGAAAATGTTAAAGAACAAGGTTTTGCACAACGTATCAAGGGGTATCCCACGGATATGCTGGATAAATCCTTAGCTTTACCGACTGGCGCAGACATTTGGTGGATGAGTCAGTTTTTAGATTGTTTTTCACCGATGGAAATTTTAAGTATTTTACAGCGAGTACGTCAGGCGATGTCAGCAGATGCTCGGGTTTATATTCTTGAGTTGTTCTGGGATGCCCAACGTTATGATGCCGCAACATTAAGCCTTAACGCGACTTCCTTATATTTTACCTGCTTAGCGAATGGCAATAGCCGTTTTTATCGTAGTGAAGACTTTTTAGAAATTGTTGCTGCGGCAGGTTTTATGGTTGAAAGACGCACCGATGATATTGGCCTTGGGCACACACTGCTTGAGTTGAGGGTGCTTTAGCAGCCATTTTATAGCGCGTTCCAGCCTTTCAGCATTTAACAAATTCAGCTTGCTGCAAAACCTGCAAAAATAAGATCAGCCGAACTGTTCAGCTTGCCGGGTTTTATCTTCAGATAACAATGTTGAATCAGCTGTGAACGGATTTTTTGCTTTAACATCAGGGGCGCGCACTGGTAATTTTATCTAATTGCCTTTTCTGATCAGAGCAGGCAGTTAGAAAAACACCTCATTAGGATAAAATTAAACTTCATAAAAACGCCTTTGCACATCGCTTAAATAGATCACTTAAATTTAGAAAGCCCTTCGAATAACGGTTTAAAACCATCAAAAATGAAACGCACTCATGCGAATAAGATAATAAAAAAAACAATAGATTATATATTTTTGTGGTTAAAGGAGTGGTTTGCCTGGTTTTAATCGTTTGATTGGAATGAGCAGTAATGTAGCGATAAGGTTTTAGTGTTGAGGGATAAAAAATTGAAATTAAAGGATTAAAGCATTAAAGGATTAAAGCATTAAAAAATCGGTGGGGGGAAAAGTCGAAGCTTAGCCAATCAAGGTTGAGATAAATTGTTAAGCTTCTACTTTAAAGCGCGGGCAGATGAAACACCTGCCCGGCAATTTATTATTTAGACATGTAGTTTTCCATATCTGTTTTTAAGTTATCAGATTTAGTACCGAAGATAGCTTGAACCCCGTTACCAGAGACAACCACACCGGCAGCACCCAGTTTCTTAAGTTCATCTTTACTGACTAGTGAGATATCTTTAACCGAAATACGTAGACGTGTGATACAAGCATCTAAGCTTTCAATGTTCGCTTTACCACCGAATGCGGCAACAAGAAGAATAGACATTTCAGTGCTATCAAGTGCAACGCCTTCATCAAGAAGTTCTTCATCTTCACGGCCAGGTGTTTTAAGGTCTAGTTTAGCAATAAGAACACGGAATACTGTGTAGTAGATAGCTGCGTAGATAAGGCCTATCACTGGGAACCACAGGAATTTTTGTGAGTTAGCAGAGAGTACCAAGAAATCAATCAGACCATGTGAGAATGAAGTACCGTGTACCATACCTAACATGTTGGTTACAACAAAAGCAGAACCAGCTAGTAGTGCGTGGATTGCGTATAAAACCGGTGCAACAAATAGGAATGCGAATTCGATAGGTTCAGTGATACCTGTTAAGAATGAAGTTAACGCGGCAGAAACCATGATACCCATGACTTTAGCGCGGTTTTCAGGCTTAGCAGAATGTGCAATCGCGATAGCAGCAGCAGGTAGACCGAACATTTTAAACATGTAACCGCCCGCTAATTGACCGAAACCATTGCCTGCAGCACGTGATGTTTCATCAGCAGATAGGTAACAGGTTAATACACCGTTTAGTTGCTCACCGGCAGTGTTTACACAACTACCTGCTTCAAAGAAGAAGGGTACGTTCCAGATGTGGTGAAGACCAAATGGAATTAATGAACGTTCAACAACACCGTAAATACCAAATGCCAGTGTCGGATTTTGCTCTGCAGCCCAATGTGAGAAAGCAGCAATACCATTACCAACGGGAGGCCAAACAATAGAAAGAATCGCACCCATGATGATGGCGACGAAACCCGTCATGATAGGGACGGCACGTTTACCCGCAAAGAAACCTAAGTAATCAGGTAGTCTAATATTGTAGAAGCGGTTGAACATGGCAGCAGCAATACCACCGGCGACGATACCACCAAGTACACCTGTATTTGCGCCAGGAGCAAGTACTTCAATGGTTTGCATCATGATCACATAACCAACAACAGCAGCAAGACCCGCTACACCATCATTTTTTGTAAATCCTAATGCAACACCAATTGCAAAAATAAGCGCCATATTACTAAATACTGCTCCACCAGCTTGCTCCATAAGTTGCGAAACAACGTCTGGCAATATAGCGAATTTTGCAGCACCGACACCCAGTAAAATACCGGCTATAGGCAGTACAGAAACAGGAAGCATTAATGACTTCCCTACTTTTTGTAAATTTCCGAAAATATTCATAATAATTCTCCAATTAGAGGTTAAATTTTATTAAAAAAAAACAACAAACCTAAACGGTTTTGATTTTATTTAGGCGGAGTATATAGAAGATAGTAGTGATGGTTGTGATAACTGGATCACAGTTTTTTTTAAGTTACAATAACTTACATAAACAGGGGGGTTGTTACTTTATGTTACATTCTATTACGGAGTTTTTATTGAATAAGGAGACTAAGTGGACTAACGACCTTGTGGTTTTTAGGAGGCGTATTTACCGTAAGGAAAAGGAAATAAGGGAAAAGTTCAGACGGGTAGCCATCTGAACGATAAAAATGAACAATAAAAAGTATTTTAATATTAACCGCGAACAACCATTACACGAAATGACCGTCCTTTAAGCTTGCCTTCGCTTAATTTTTTAAAGGCAACTTTAATGACATCGCGTTGTACCGCAATATATGACCAGTTATCTGAAACGTGGATTTTGCCCACTTGTTCGCCGCTAATACCATTCTCTCCGGTTAATGCGCCCACGATATCACCCGGTCTGATTTTTTGACGTTTACCGCCATCAATTCGAATGGTTATCATATTTGATTGTTGAGGCTCTTTATCAAGTAAGTTTAAAAGAGGCAGTTGTTCCGGTGAAATCGAACGATCTAAATAGTCTTCCAGTACCGAGACTTTTTGCTGCTCTTTATCACTGTAAAAAGAAAATGCTAAGCCTTTGTTTCCGGCACGCCCGGTACGACCTATACGATGAACATGCAGTTCCTGGTCATGGGCGATGTGATAATTAAAAACCGCACTGAGATTATCAATATCCAAACCACGCGCAGCCACATCCGTTGCAACGAGAATAGTTGCACTTTTATTGGCAAAACGAATTAACGCCTGATCGCGATCTTTTTGCTCTAAATCACCGTGCAGAGCAAGCGCGTTAAACCCCCGGTTTGCAAGTTCATCAGCAACTTCTTGTACTTCTTTTTTGGTATTGCAGAAAACCACAGCCGATTCTGGTTGATACTTTTGTAATAATAAGCGCAGGGCTATCATACGATCCTGGTTATTCTCTACTTTATAAAAATGCTGGGCAATAATAGAGTCATCATGGGTGGATTCTGCTTTAACCATGACCGGGTCAATCATAATTCGTTTGGCGATACTATTAATTTTTTCCGGGAAGGTGGCACTAAATAATAAGGTTTGGCGCTGTTTAGGGGCTTGATCTATGATGGCATCGATCGAGGCCTGAAAGCCCATCTCTAACATGCGGTCGGCTTCATCCAGTACTAATACTTCCAAATCATCCAAACGTAGTGTGCCTTTGCGCAGATGATCTTCGATTCGACCCGGTGTACCAACGATAATATGTGCGCCATGCTCTAATGACCCTATTTGCGGTCCAAATGGGACACCGCCACATAGGGTTAATACTTTAATATTATGCACGGTGCGGGCAAGTCTGCGTAATTCTTTACCAACCTGATCGGCAAGTTCGCGTGTTGGGCATAAAATTAAACTTTGGATACGAAAACGCTTAACACTGAGCTTCTCTAACAAGCCTAAACCAAAGGCTGCTGTTTTGCCGGAGCCGGTTTTACCCTGTGCGATAACATCTTTACCCGCCAGTACATGCGGTAAACTTTGCGCTTGAATGGGGGTCATTACGTGATAACCTAACGAGTCCAGGTTATGTAAAAGATCCGTATGTAATGGTAGTGTTGAGAAAGGGGATTGGCTCAAGGTTTAGATCCTATAGAAAATACGTTGTTTAAAAAAAGAGCGCACTTTAACACTTTGTGAACTGCTTCACAAAGCATCTGGCGTAATATTATCTTTTTTGTAAAAGCGGCGCCTAAAGAGGGCGGCTAATCATAAAAAACTAACCAACCTATTGCACCACCACCGTACTGATTGCATTACTTGCAATCAGTACGGTCGGTAGAGTAAATCTAGCCCGTCAAAAACTTGGACGTTTAAAATCGCTTTATTAGGAAGTGGCTTAACAACATTATTTGTTTTTACACATAACGCAATACAGTGTGTTTGATCCGGATAGAGCAAACAGCTGTGCCAACGCTGATTATCTTGCTCAGTGCAGGATGGCGAGAAATTGAGCTGGATATTATCGTTAAATTGACCGGCTTCCGCCTTACCTATTGTAAAGTTAAATGATTCTAAACCTTGACTGATGCCCATTCCTGTTGCTTTTACAAATGCTTCTTTTAG
>JBLIEH010000088.1:0-7585 GCA_047632875.1 Psychromonas sp.
TATAAAATCTCTGTTTTGATCAAGTACTTTTTAAGATCGATTTTAGATAGATGAAAATTCAATCGGTGTGAGTATAACGCTCATAAAAAAACCGCCGTTAAAGCGGTGGTTTTGATTCTGACATTGTATCGCTCTAAAAATCGTCAAGGTATTTTAAGGAAAGACATCTTATCGATTACACCGTTTTAATCTCAAGCACAGATTCTGCGCCAGCAGCAGGTTCTTTACTATTGTAAACATCCAGATCAAGCTCACCTTCGCTCTTGGCAACCAGTACAGAAACCATCATATCACCACAAATGTTCACCGTTGTACGGGCCATATCAAGAATACGATCGATACCGGCAATGATTGCTAAACCTTCAAGAGGCAGGCCAACGGTAGTCAATACTAAAGAAAGCATGATCAGACCTGCACCGGGAATACCCGCGGTGCCGACAGAAGCCAGTGTGGCGGTTAATATGATAGTAATGTAATCGGAAGTCGTCAGATCAATACCAAATGCTTGAGCAATAAATAACGCACAAACCCCCTGGTATAATGCAGTACCATCCATATTAATCGTTGCACCTAGCGGCAAAACAAAGCTTGAGATGCTTTTCGATACACCCAGCTCTTCCCGAGACGCTTTAATTGTCGCTGGCAGGGAGCCTGAACTACTTGTGGTAGTGAAGGCTACGACAGCGGGATTGGTCAATCCTTTCAGGTAACGGATTGGGTTTAGACGACCGACAACGCTGATCAGACCAGCGTAGAAGACGGCGATGTGGATCACGGCACCCAGGTAAACGACTGAGATCACTTTAATGAGCGGGAGAAGCACTTCCAGACCATATTTACCCGCAACCCAAGCCATCAGACCGAATACGCCATAGGGCGCAAGCTTCATGACCAGCTCGGTTAATTTATACATGGCTTCAGCAAGGCTTTCAAAAAGCTTAACAGCAGGCTCTGCTTTTTCACCAATCAGTACCAGAGAAACACCTAAACCGACAGCAAAGACAATGATTTGCAGAATATTCCCGGCGGCAAGTGCACCCACCGGATTTTGCGGGATCATATTAAGCAGCGTTTGAATAAACGCCGGCGCTTCTTTAGTCATCGTCTCCGAGGCTGTCGCAACCATGTTCAGACCCTCTCCTGGGGTGAATATAGCGGCAAGTCCCAAGCCAATAGTGATAGCAACCGCGGTTGTGCCTAAATAAAGAATAATAGCTTTAAGACCAATTCGGCCCATTTTTTTGGTGTCCTGCATTGAGGTGATACCGACAATCAGAGAGAAGAAAACCAGTGGCACAATTAACATCTTAATTGCGTTAATGAAAAGCGTTCCGAGAGGTTTAAGTATTTCAGCATTAGGTCCCATTATAGTACCGACTATGACACCCAGAATCATTCCAATTAGAATTTTTTTCCATAGTTCCAGGCGGGTCCATAGGTTACCAGAAGGTCTTGTTTTATTTTTGTTATCCATGACAAATCTCTAAAAAGTAGTTAAAAAACAGTTGGTTCAATAGAAGTTAAGCGGCGCATAAAAGCATAATTATCTGACCCTGTAAACAGGAACAGATAATTATGCGTTTTATTAGGGTCAGTTGGTCTATCGAGTTTGAATATTGTTCAATATAAATGAACAAAAAACCCCATGGATTTGGTATCACAATACTTTTTCGTCTATTATTAACTATCGATAATATTGGATTTCCCTTTTTATTTTACAACGGGGTAACGATGAAAAAAGTCGCTGTGATATTGGCCGATGGATTTGAAGAAGTGGAAGCTATCACCTCTGTCGATTTTCTTAGAAGGGCGGGAATAGAGGTGATTCTCACTAGTATTGCTGAGCTAAAGGTCACCGGTAGCCATGATATTGTTATCCTCGCGGATATAACCCTTGATGCGCTACAGGATGATTTAGATGGTATTATTTTGCCGGGAGGAATGCCCGGTGCAGCAAATCTTGCTCAATCAAAAGCGCTTATTACATTCATTGGTAAAATGAGTAAAAGTAACAAATTGCTGGCGGCTATCTGCGCAGCACCTGCTTTAGTGTTGGGCGGATCTGGTCTGCTCGAAGGGCGACAATTTACCTGTTACCCTGGTTTTGAAAATGAGATCTCAGGGGCAAATTTCAGCACTGGATCTGTTGTTCTGGACGGTAATATACTAACCAGTCGCGGGCCGGGCACAGCAGCCGAATTTGCAATTGCAATCATTGAATATCTGCTTGGGATTGAGGCCGCCAACGCAGTTAAAAAGAGCACCCTACAAAATGGCTAAACAGCTCAGTAACGCGCTTGAAAATCGGCCCCCAGTTCGGTATTTATTGTGCTGCGCAAACCCATTTGTGAGGTTGAGATATTTTGTTTTGTGATTGGCCTAATAGCATCTTATAGCTAACTCATTGGAAGGTATTCGGGTTTTATGGCGTGCTTTGTGTTAAGCTAGTTGCCGTGGTCAGGTTTTATCATGAGGTTTTGTGGTTAACCATGGTACGATTTTCCCTGACCTTTTTCCCCGTTAGCCACGACTACTTTATACCGCTCTTTACTCGGGTGCACTTGCTCCCGTTGCCTCTTTTGGGGTTAGTTTAGGTGTAGTATCTGGTCTGTTTTCAGCGCCTTCGTTTTACAGATGAAGCGTTTGCGGAAGTGTCGCAGGCTTATTTCGATTATCGCCTGAATACAACGAAAAGTAAGGCGGTTCGATGAACTGCACGACAGATTAGAACATGAGCGATTAGAACATAACTTTAGAGGAAAATAACCGATTAGAAGATAACCGATTAGAACGTAACCGATTAGCACATAACCGATTAGAAAATAACTTCAAAGGAAAATAAACGAACATGAATACAAATACAAAGCCAAAGACAAAGAAAAAAACAAAGCGTGTAGTAATTAAAGTCGGCAGCGCAGTATTAACAGAAAACAATAACATCGCCAAGGAGCGTATGCTCAATCTGGTTTCGATGATTTCAGGACTAAGAAAAACCTACGACGTCATTCTTGTGACCTCCGGCGCTGTTGCAGCAGGGTACTCAACGCTAAAGCTTGATAAAAGCAAACAGATTGGCAAGAAGGCACTTGCTGCGGCAGGACAGCCTATTTTGATGACTGCTTATAAAAAGAAATTTGATATCTATGATATCGACACTGCGCAGATCCTGCTCACGGAAGATGATTTCGACTCGAGAAAACGGACTAAGATGTTTCAAGAGATAATAGATGCTCACCTGACTCATGATATCCTGCCGATCGTTAATGAAAACGATATTACCTCAACACCCGAACAGCAGTTTGGTGACAATGACCAGCTATCAGCCAATGTTGCTCATGCAACCAATGCTGAAATTCTGGTCATCTTGAGTGATATTGATGGTTATTTTGATAAAAATCCGCACGAATTTCAAGATGCTAAGATCTTTAAAACGCTTAGCAAGATACCGGAACAGGCACTACTTGAGGAATCAACAGCAAATAACAGTTTTGCCACCGGCGGTATTGTAACTAAGCTTAAGGCAGCTAATTTTCTTATCAAGCATGGAAGAAAGATGCTCCTGTGTAACGGTTTTGATCTAAGCGCCGCTGAGTCATTTCTGCTTGAAAATAAACACACTTTGGGTACGCTCTTTTTGTCTGACAACGAGACTAAAAAGTCGTCTGAAAGCTTGAGCACAAAGTTACCTGAAGACACAATCAAAAAAGAGAGTTAATAGCTTTTGATTTAAATGTGCTACGGAAAAACCGCTGCTCAGTGGTTTTTTCGTAACCAATTTATAAATTATTCAAGTATTGATCTGAAATTATTGCTGAAAAGAGATCCTTTTCAGCAACTTCAAAGTATGGGTTGGTGACCGACAGGTTATTATCCAGCAAATACCCCGGCTCTTCTCTATCCAGTAAAATCAGCTTTCTCAAACAGTATGTTATATTCTGACCATTGATGGCCTAAGCGTATTAAACTAAGTTAAACGTTTTTTAACTCTCTAATAAAATGCTGCGGATCCAAAAGCTGATGAGAGCACCAGCTCTATAATAGTCTCAAAAACCTGAGCCATCACCTTGCAGCCATGTTCATGATTTTTTTTAATGCTTTAATTAAAGTATTAGTATTTCCCTTGTGATAAATGGCCTATGCTGAAATTAGTTTGTCCTCTTTTTTTTCCTGCTACATTGAGTCTCCTTTTCGAGGATTGAGGTATTTATGGCATCAACAGCAATTATTAAAACACTTAAGTTAAGCACACCTTGGCAAACCTTAGATCCCTTTTTGTTTTGTGTTCATCACCTTGATGACTACCCTGAAGGTGATGGAGAAATGGGCCCATCTAGATCACTGCAGGGGCGGCAGCTGGGCAATGATTTTAGCGGGAAATCAGGTTTTAGCATGTATCACGGATTGACTGTGCCAGGTTTTCCTGTCCACCCCCATCGAGGATTTGAAACGGTAACAGTAGGGCGCCGCGGTTTTATTGACCATTTTGACTCTTTAGGCGGATACGGACGTTTTGGAAACGGTGATACACAATGGATGACCGCTGGAAAGGGAGTGCAACATTCTGAAATGTTTCCACTTGTTCACACTGAAAAAGAAAATCCAACTGAATTATTTCAAGTTTGGTTAAATTTACCCCCAAAAAACAAGTTTGTTCATCCTGAATATAAAATGCTTTGGCATGAAGATATCCCGGTGATTTCTTATTTTGATGATCATCAAGGTCTGACAAAAATAGATCTTATTGCCGGGCAGTATGGAGAGATAAAAGCATTAGCACCGACAAAGACTTCATGGGCAGCAGATCCTGACAATGAAGTCGCTATTTGGACAATAAAAATGGCCGCTAATGCTGTTTGGGAGCTACCGGCTGGAGCAAGTGGTTTAAATCGTTGTCTGTATTTTTATGCTGGGATCGGGCTGGAAATTGATGGCCAGCTTGTTCCCGTCAATCATCGTTTTGATTTAATCTCCGATCAAAAAGTGACATTACTAAACAGCAGTAACACTGCGGTCAACATTTTATTATTACAGGGGCGTCCAATTAATGAACCCGTTGTTCAGCATGGTCCTTTTGTGATGAATACTGAAGAAGAGATATACCAAGCCTTTGCCGACTATCGGAAAACAAATTTTGGAGGCTGGCCATGGCCCAGTTCTGCGCCTGTAAACTCCGAAAAAACCGGGCGATTTTCCGATGATGGACAGGGTAATAAAGAGGTCAGATAACGTTGCTCTTTCGTGGCTTTACATTCGCGCTAATAGCGTTCAGCTTAATATTATGTTCTGTTTGAAAGTGCTGTGTCGGTGCTGCGTTGAGCAAAGTTAACATAGAAGAATTATGCTGCTTTCCTGATGTCTTGCTCAAAATAGCTGTAGATCGAACAAAATTCGAACTTGAAAGGTAAACAAACCCTAATATGTTGAATTATTTATCTTTCGAAAGCTTTAGTCATTTTAGAATAGCAACAGTGATCTGATATAATAGTGCATTACTCCTTGTCGTTTTTTTGATTATTAGCAAGGTTATATTTTTTGTTAAATGGTGTTATTGCACTGTTGTTTATTTTCGGGTCAATCTATGTCGGTTCTTTCTCCAAATAGTGTTTTTACATCTCTCCAGCAGAATGGGCCCTTTGCCGTTTCCCAGGATGCGCTTAACCTGTCGCGTTTTTCTACTGAAACCCGTCAATGGGTAAAAAGCTTACAGCAATATCCCACCAATCGAGCCAAATATCGCGCCCTGCGCAGTCAACTCTTTGAGTTTTTAGGCGTTGACAGTATTGAACAAATTGAATCCTTGATAACTGACAAAATGCTTCGCCAGGAGCGCAGTGAGCGTGCGCTGCGCTTATTAGGCAATATGTTTGGCATCAATGGTAATCTGAATGAAATAAAATGTCGTGTGGATGAATATGCCCGCACTGCAGATACGGTCATTAATTCGCTTAAAAATAAAATATTGTCACCTTATGCTTCTTATATAGAATCAACTAATGAAATAGTGGTCACGAATAATCCCGTTGAACTGTTATTAATTATGTTTAATGATCAGTACCATAAAAAAGCGCGTTTTGAAGCGCGTCGCAAGGTGATTTTAATGACACTTGCCGGCAGTATCGACCAACGCGAGCGTGAAACCGATGTTGAAAATAAATTTTCGGCTTTTTTGGCATTTTTAAATGGTTATGTGTGGAGCCCAAACTTAAAAATTGGTGATTTAGATCCGGTTTTTCTCCATTCTACGCACCATCCGGAAGGTTATTGTTGTGCCGCTGTTAGCGTATTAACGCCGCAGCAAGCTAAGTCAGTCGTGCCGGTTAAGGGGGAAAAATTAACCTTGGTTAAACGTCGAAGCTTTACCGTAGGCAATAAAAAAATTCCTATTTATGTGTCGATAAGAAAGAAACCACCGGAAGCTAAAGTGTTAAAACTTTTAAGAAAAAACGAGAAGAACCCTGGGGTTGCCGTCGATGATGAGCTAGGCTTGATGGCGGTGCTTGATTCATTCGCCGATGTGAAAGCTTTTCAGCAGCATCTTACCCGCAGCGCCTCTAAAGCCAACTCTTTGATGGTCCTGGAAGATATATCGGATACCCTGATCGAGCATACTCAATATCATAGCCGTTCGACCGGCTCCAGTGATAAAACCTCCATGATGAAATTTTTTGCGCGTTTAGGTGGCATGCGTGTTGAGTTTATTATCCACACCAATCAGACCTGGTTAAACTATATGTACCAGGAAGATGTCGCGCATAACGAATATGAAGTAAAGCGGATGTTTGATACTGGGGTTATCGAACTGCTCTTTCCTCGGGATATTTATCAGCTTGATCATTTAAAAACGCGTAATGAGATGATTCAGTTTTTCCGTAAGCAGATTGAGTCTTAGCCGCTCTTTTGGCTAAAGTCACGCCTATAAACCGGCTTGTTTTGTTATACATAAACAAGCCGATTTTCTCTGCGCCATACCTGATCACTGCATTAATTCATTTGCTATTAACATTAAACACTTTAATCTTATATAAGAGCCGCGTGGATTGGTGAAAGTTAAATACATTCCTCATTTTGGGTGTCGGGATTCTGACCAAAAAACGCCAATATTTCTGATCTAAGCTAGAATTATTAGCAGGAGGTCATAAAGGGAGGGGTTGTTATGTATGATTTTATAGAAAGCCTGCAATTAAGAGATCAAGCGTTGGAGGAACTTTATTTTGACGCGGTCATTGCGAAGTTGAGAGCGACGACTGTGATCCAACCACAGAAAGAAAACCATGATGACGAGGTAGATGTTTATATTGATGATAAAGACCATAAATTTTATCTTAAACACCATTAACTTAAGCCGGTATTTAACAGGCGCTGTTTTTTGCATTCTATTAAATGAATAGTGGAGACTGTGGGTGATTGCCAGACCATTCAGTCACCTATTGACTAAAATCATTCTGAAGCACGATATTATTCTGTCTGGTAGAATGAACGGTTTAAGGAGCCTATCAATGAATTCAATCATCAGCCGATGCCCATTTTGTAAAGCGAAGAACCGTTTATCCATCGAGAAAATAGACGCTTCGCCTAGCTGCGGCAG
>JBLIEH010000089.1:0-7582 GCA_047632875.1 Psychromonas sp.
GGAGGACGAATAGCCGTTGTCCAAAACCCGAGTGTTTTTAATTTATCCGCTATCTGCAGTGTTTTAAGACTGTCACCAATAATAATAGGCTGAATGGCTGTCTGTGAGTTTTCTAAGCGGATCCCAAGCTTTGTTGCAGTTTTTCTAAAGGTGCGGATCAACAAATGCAATTTCTCACGTCGCCAATCCTGTGTTTCTGCCATTTTCGCAGCATGCGTAATGGTATAAGCCATCGCAGGCGGAAGACCGGTACTGTAAATATAGGGTTTAGAAAAATTGTTTATATAGTTAACCAACTCCTCGCTGCCTGCAACAAATGCGCCGCCAACGCCTAAGGCTTTGCCAAAAGTGGCCATATAAATTTGCAACTTATGATTGGCTATACCACAAGCCACCGCACTGCCTTTACCATTTTCACCCAACACCCCTAAACCATGGGCATCATCAATCATTAACCAGGCATCATGCTCTTTAGCCGTTGCATGCAAAGCATTAACAGGGGATGTATCACCGTCCATGCTAAACACACCTTCGCTGATAATTAACTTATTAGCATCACTTGCACGGCTGTTATTTAAAAGGCTATCCAAATCACCTAGATCATTGTGCTTAAAACGTCGCATTTTACAATCAGATAAAAGTCCTGCTTCCATTAATGAGGCATGATTAAGCTTATCCTGAAATAACAGATCCGGTTTTTTCAAAAGCAGTTTAATAATGGCCTGGTTAGCAGAATAACCTGAACTAAACAGGGCGACGGCTTCAACCCCTAACCATAACTTGAGTTGATCACAAAGTACCTGATGTGCCTGATTAAACCCGGTCACCAGATAAGAGCCCCCGCTGCCTATACCGAAAAGCTCAGCCCCCTTTTGCCAGGCTTTGATAAGCTGTGGATCAGCGGCCAATCCTAAATAATCATTACTGGAAAAGTTTAAATAGGTTTTATCGGCTGCGCTCAGCAAACGCCCCTGTGTACCGGACATAGTGGTTGAGCAGCGGTATAAGCCTTGCTGATGGCGCGCTGCTAGTTGCTCATTGATAAAATTAAACGCCATGGTTTAAACTTTACTGGTCGCATCATAAAACAACTCATCTTTTTCACCAAAACGTATGATCGCAGCATCCACTTTTTTTTCAGCTTCAGAGGGCGAGAAATTAATCGCTTCTTTGTTTATCCCTAATTTTTCAAATAAACGTGTATCTGAATTTTCATCGGGATTGGCGGTGGTTAATAATTTGCAACCGTAAAAAATTGAATTAGCACCGGCCATAAAGCATAAGGCTTGGGTTTGTTCATTCATATCGTCACGACCGGCAGATAAGCGCACGTGAGACTTGGGCATTAAGATACGCGCGATGGCAATCGTTTTAATAAAAGTAAAATCATCAAGGTCGTCAGCATTTTCAAGAGGTGTGCCTTTTACCTTCACTAATTTATTAATAGGCACACTTTCAGGCTGCTGCGGCAGATTGGCAAGTTGTACCAATAAACCGGAACGGTCCGAACCGCCTTCCCCTAAACCAACTATCCCGCCACTGCAGACTTTCATACCGGAATTACGCACATTTTCTAAGGTATCAAGCCTGTCCTGATAAGTTCGGGTGGTGATAATTTTGTCATAATATTCTGGTGAGGTGTCTAAGTTATGATTGTAATAATCTAAACCCGCATCGGAAAGCTGCTCCGCCTGATTATTATCTAACATCCCGAGCGTCATGCATGACTCAAGGCCTAATGATCTAACCTCTTTGATCATTTCCAGCAAATACGGCATATCCCTTTGTTTAGGATTTTTCCACGCTGCACCCATGCAAAAACGGGTAGAGCCCGTGGCTTTTGCCTCTTTAGCTGCTTTAATCACCTTAGCCACTTCGATCAACTGTTCTTTAGCAAGCCCTGTATTATAACGTGCACTTTGCGGGCAATATTTACAGTCTTCGGGACAAGCACCGGTTTTAATCGATAATAAGGTACTGACCTGCACTTCGTTTAAAGGGAAATTTGCCCGATGAGTCGTTTGAGCTTGAAAAACCAGATCCATAAAAGGCAATGCAAACATTTGATCAACTTCTGCAACTGTCCAGTTTTGACGAATTGTTGTCGTATTTATCATTTACTTCCCTTAATTACTATTAAATTAGTTGGTGAGTCATTTGGGCTTTAAAAATCAGACCGATACAAAGTAATGCAATGAGTTGATAAAATTCTCAAACAGTCCGGTTTTCACGAATTGTTGTCGTATATATCATTTACTTCCCGCTATTACCTTTAATGACCGTTAAGTTAGTTTAACTCTGTGAGTCATTTGGGCTTTAAAAATCAGACCGATACAAAGTAATGCTATGAGTTGATAAAATTATGAAACAGTCCGGTTTGGGCGAATTGTTATCGCATTTATCATTTAGTTGACTCTATTACCGTTAAATTAATTGGTTAGTTTAATCTGGAAAGATACACTGTCAACTTTTACGCGCAAATATCTTTACATCTGATTAAAAAGTGAACCGTTATGAGCATCGACCTGCAATATGATAGTAAACATTTATGGCATCCCTATACTTCAATGATAAATCCTCTGCCCTGTTACGCTGTTGTTTCGGCAGATAAATGCTTATTGACTCTGGATAATGGCAAACAATTGATAGATGGCATGTCATCCTGGTGGGCATGTTTATTTGGCTATAATGTGCCGGAACTAAACACTGCAGCCAAGCAGCAAATTGATAAAATGTCCCACGTGATGTTTGGCGGGTTAACCCATCAACCTGCTATTGACCTAGCTAAAAAGTTAGTTGAAATAACACCGCCCGGATTAAACAAAGTTTTCTTGTCGGATTCCGGCAGCGTCAGCGTCGAAGTAGCTTTAAAGATGGCATTGCAGTATTGGCATGCGTTAGAAAAACCGAAAAGCCAATTTTTAACCGTCCGCAATGGTTATCATGGTGATACTTTTGGGGCCATGAGTGTTACCGACCCGGAAGGCTCGATGCATGAGTTATATCATGACTTTTTAGCCAAACAGATATTTGCCCCTCAACCCGGGATTGCCTTTGACCAACCCTGGGATGCAGCCGCGCTTGATCAAATTACCCTGCTGATTGAAAACAATCACGCCAATATCGCGGCCATTATTCTAGAGCCTATAGTGCAAGGCGCGGGCGGCATGTATTTTTATCACAGAGAGTATTTAAAAGGCGTTCGTGCACTTTGTGATAAATATGATCTGTTACTGATTGCCGATGAAATTGCGACGGGTTTTGGCCGTACCGGTAAACTCTTTGCCTGTGAACATGCCAATATCAGTCCTGATATTATCTGTGTCGGTAAAGCCATTACCGGCGGTTACATGAGTTTAGCCGCGACTTTAGCCACTTCTAGGATAGCCGAGACAATTAGCCGCGGTAAAGCGGGCGTCTTTATGCACGGGCCAACCTTTATGGGCAATCCTCTGGCCTGTGCCGTGGCCAATGCAAATATTGAAAAACTATTAGCCTTCGACTGGCAAAGCACAGTATTAAACATTGAGACCAGCTTAAAGACTTATCTCGCTCCCTGCACCGAACTTGATCAGGTGCAGTCTGTCCGTGTGCTTGGTGCAATAGGGGTTGTAGAGCTTAAAAAAGCCGTCGATGTCGCGATCGTTCAGAAAAAATTTGTCGATTTAGGAGTGTGGATCCGCCCCTTTGGCAAACTTATATATATTATGCCGCCTTATATTATTACTCCTGAGCAGTTACAACTATTGTGCCACGCTATTTTCAGCGTCGTTAAGGAAGAAAATTAAGCAGGTGATCGGCAAAATGCGAGGCGTGATTAACTCAGTATAAATAAACTATGCCGCTGTGATCCATTACGCTAGCATCCAGCGTTGTAGATACAGTGTCATAAAACTGCGGCATTATTTAAGGATAGGCTTGTATATAAGCCTAGCCTAGGTAAAATATGCCTCTATTATTTTTTTAGTAAAATCACCGCCAATGGTGATTACGGAGCACTAATTCTAATGTCAAAAACAGCGATTGTTGAAATATTCAACAGTAAATTCCCGATCGGTACAGAAGTTACGGTTCAAGGATGGATTCGTACTCGTCGCGATTCAAAAGCCGGTATCTCTTTTTTAGCTATTTATGATGGTTCATGTTTTGACCCTATCCAGGCTGTTGTTCCTGCCGCATTAGAAAATTACAGTTCTGACGTGCTAAATTTGACTGCCGGTTGTTCTGTTCAAGTAACAGGCGAGTTAGTTGAAAGCCCCGGGAAAGGTCAACAATTTGAAATTCAGGCAACTCAGGTTAATGTCTTAGGTTTTGTTCAGGATCCTGATACCTACCCAATGTCTGCAAAACGTCACAGCATTGAATATATGCGTGAACATGCACACCTGCGTGCACGTACCAATATGTTTGGTGCGGTAACACGGGTTCGTAACTGCCTGTCACATGCTATTCATAACTTCTTTTATGACAAAGGTTTTAACTGGATCAGTACGCCAATCATTACCGGCAGTGATGCAGAAGGCGCCGGCGAAATGTTCCGCGTCAGCACCCTGGATTTAGAAAACTTACCGAAAAATGAGTCGGGTGCCATTGATTACAAAAAAGACTTTTTTGGTAAAGAGACCTTCCTAACGGTATCGGGTCAGTTAAATGCAGAAACTTATGCCTGCGCGTTAAGCAATGTCTACACTTTCGGCCCGACTTTCCGAGCAGAAAATTCCCATACAACACGTCATCTGGCTGAGTTTTGGATGGTTGAACCTGAAATCGCCTTTGCAGATTTAGCCGATGCCGCGCAACTTGCTGAAGATATGCTCAAATATGTCTTTAATGCAGTATTAACTGAACGTGCCGATGATATGGCTTTCTTTGCACAACGTGTCGATAAGCAAGCCATCACTCGTTTAGAAAACATAGTCAGTTCTGAATTCGTGCGCATGGATTACACCGATGCGATTGAAATACTGCAAAACTGCGGTAAAGAATTTGAATACCCCGTTGCCTGGGGCGTCGATTTACAATCTGAGCATGAACGTTACCTGGCTGAAGTGCATATCGGTGCGCCAATCATTTTACAAAACTATCCAAAAGATATTAAAGCCTTCTACATGAAATTAAATGCAGATGGTAAAACCGTTGCTGCAATGGATGTATTAGCACCGGGCATTGGTGAAATCATTGGTGGCAGTCAGCGCGAAGAAGACTTAGTCGCGCTTGATAAACGTTTTGATGAAATGGGCATCAACAAAGAAGATTACAGCTGGTACCGTGATCTGCGTAAATACGGCACAGTGCCGCATGCAGGTTTTGGTCTGGGCTTTGAACGCTTGGTTTCCTATGTAACGGGTGTGCAAAATATCCGTGATGTGATCGCTTTCCCGCGTGCGCCGGGCAGTGCAGACTTTTAAGCTTAGTATTTACTTAGAATATAAAAACCAGCGTTGAACGCTGGTTTTTTTGTTTAATTGATTACGGTAATTTCCCATTGCACTTTCCTTTACATAAAAGCCACCAGCAATAAATCCGTGGATGAAATGACAAAACACATTGCCGCCCTCTTTTAATTATTAATGCCGATCCTAATACCTCTGTCATTGGCAAGTTATTATCTCTTATTGATTTCGCATTTTTACGGTTAATTATTCTTCTCTTGCTCGACAAAATGTCTTTCTAAAAAACGATTGCACAATCCTGCGACATTTTCTTCCGGTGATAAAGCAAAACTGATAAAGGCTTGCGCAATTGGCGACAAATGCTTGCCTTCATGATGCACTAGGTACCAACTTTTTAGCAAAGGAAACGCCTCAACATCAAGCTCGACAAGACAGTTTGTAGCAAGCTCCAGTGTGACGCTATGGCGGGAAAGCGCGGAGATCCCTAAATCTGCCATCACAGCTTGCTTGATTGTTTCACTGCTGCCTAACACCATATTGGGTTGCAGTGTTAACTGATGTGATTGCAAAAAATCTTCTAACGCCTTGCGTGTACCGGATCCCTTTTCCCTAAAAATAAAGGGGTGCTGCGCAAGCTCCCTTAACTTAATATTTTTTTTACCCGCTAACGCATGGTTAGGACTGGCAACAATCACAATCGGGTTATCCACAAACGGATAGCAGGTGAGCGACATCGACTCAGGTACTAAGCCCATAATAACCAGCTCATCTTTATTTTCCTGCAGACGCTGGATCATCTGTTCGCGGTTCACTATATCCAAATCAAGATTAACTTTCGGGTAACGTTTATGAAAAGCGCCCAAAAGATGCGGAGTGAAGTATTTGGCACTGCTGACTGCGGCCAGGCTAAAGTCACCTTCCAGACTCCCTTTCAATGCACTTAATGTCATATCCATACTGTCGAAACGGGCAAATAGCTCATCACAAAAGTCATTTAATGCTTGTCCGGCGGGCGTCAAAAAGAGCTTTTTGCCTATTTTTTCAAATAAGGGTAAATCAAGATTATTTTCCAGCTGTTTAAGTTGAATACTAACAGCAGGCTGGGTCAGCCCTAACTGCTGGCTTGCTTTGGTGTAATTCATTGTCAAAGCCACTTGTTTAAAAACCTTTAACTGGTGTAATGTTGCGCGCATAAGCAATAACCATTAATATAATTTATGATTTACATAGTATATATTAATTTTTATTAATGACATTATTCTATTATTATGGGCTGAGTTTATCGCGAGTATTGATTAATAAAGATCAGCATATCAGTCGATTTAAAAAGGAAAAACCATGTCAGCAACAGACAAGTTAATCGCGGGATACCAACGTTTTAGAGAAGGGTATTATGAGCAGCATAAACACCAATTACAGAAACTGGCCGAACAGGGACAATCTCCTAAAATAGCGATTGTCAGCTGTTCCGACTCGCGGGTTGATCCGACCATTATCTTAGACTGCGCACCGGGTGATCTGTTTGTTATTCGTAATGTTGCTAACTTGGTCCCCCCGCTAGAAAGCTGCGATAGTTTTCACGGCACCAGTGCGGCGCTTGAATTTGCGGTTAATGAGTTACAGGTAGAAAGTATTATTGTACTCGGGCATACGCAGTGCGGCGGTATTAAAGCCCTTATGGATACTGAGCCATCGGCGATGCCGCAAACATTTATTTCAAAATGGATGAAACAGCTGGAGAATGTCCGCAAGGAGATATTAGAGAATAAAAACTGCACGACCAAAGAGCAGCATTACCACCTCTGCGAGCAAAAAGGCATAGTGCAGTCTCTGACTAACTTAATGACCTTTCCCTGCATACAAAAGCGGGTTGCAGCAGGAAACCTCAAACTGCACGGTTGGTGCTACGACTTAAACAGTGCGGAGCTATTCGCGATGCAGCAAGACAGCGGTGAATTTCATAAAATAAGTTAAAGCTGATAATAACTTTTCCCAAATAGCGCCCATCAAGGAATATGCTTCCCTTAGTGGGCGAGTCTGCTTTGTACTCAAATCTTAATCAGTAGCGAGCGCGCACACATTTTACAATCTGCGTCACCATAATATCCGATAAAACAAGATTGTCTTGCGACTCAAAATAATTCATCCCTGGAATGTAAAGGGAAAGACGCTACCCTATTCACAATGGC
>JBLIEH010000090.1:0-7564 GCA_047632875.1 Psychromonas sp.
GACCCCTATTGCGAGACATTGGATGGTTTTTTTGTCTGGGAAAATGCCGGGGTCAACAGTGACCTTGGCCAACTAGATTTGGCCAGGGTGAACATTAATTTGAGTTGTGACAAGGGAGAGGCAGTGGCTATTTTAGAACAGCAATCAGAGCAGCTAAGCAGCAATGTTAGGGGCTTATTACAGCAAGGTGGAGCTTACCAGCTGGTCGGGACAGTAAAAGGCAGTAATAAACTTGATCCTGACATCAATCAGGCGCTCTCCTTTTTGGGGGCAAAAGATGCTTCCGGTGCGACTTTAGTGCGCTTTAATAGCCGTTTATAGAGGCGCTTCAAGAATGGAAACAATATTTTTCATGGATTGACTGAAAAATATTGTTTGTAACTAGATTAACTCTATGTATGAATATACACTGTTCATGTTTACAGTTGAATTTAGCGTGGAGATTAAATGATGAAAGAGCTAACCAAGCGTCAAAATGAAGTGTTGGATGTGATCAAAGATCAAATATTAAAAACGGGAATGCCTCCTACACGAGTCGAATTAGCGAAAATTCTTGGTTTTAGAAGCGCTAATGCGGCAGAAGAGCATCTCAAAGCCTTAGCCCGTAAAGGGGCTATTGAAATTTTAGCAGGGACATCTCGTGGAATTCGCCTTCTGGGAGAGCATCAACATAATGAAAAATCACAGGAAGAAGGATTACCGCTTATTGGCCAAGTCGCTGCCGGTGAACCGATTTTAGCTCAACAGCATATTGAAACCTATTATGACGTTGATCCTGCTTTATTTCACCCCAGTGCCGATTTTTTACTGCGTGTGCAGGGTGAAAGCATGAAAGATATCGGTATTATGGATGGTGACCTATTGGCTGTACATAAAACCCAAGATATCAAAAATGGGCAAGTTGTGATCGCCCGTGTTGAAGATGATGTCACGGTAAAACGTTTTTATCGGGAAGGTCGTCAGGTGATATTAAAAGCAGAAAACAGCCACTTTGAACCGATTAAAATAGACCTGGAATATCAATCTTTTGATATTGAAGGGATAGCAGTGGGTGTTATTCGAACCGCTGATTGGATGTAATGCTAGCCGTTTTATATCCCTAAATTATTTGCAGAGGCTCTGAATCTTCAAGTCGTTTAGGGATAAACTGAGTGCATGGTATTTACCCTCTTTAGATAAGATAATTTTTAATGTAATGGGTTATTAAAATGAAAAAAATATTACTCCTTATAGTGCCATTCTTGCTGTTGTCCTTTTTATTATTAGGGCGAGCACAGTTTCAAAATGACTTAACTAAAAATGAATCTTTAATTTTGTTTAAAGAGGGTAAAAGTTTAATCGATTTTTCTTTTGATTTGGCAAGCGGTGATCATTTTACGAATCAAGATTTACAGGGAAAATGGACACTTTTTTTTATTGGTTACACTTTTTGTCCTGATATTTGTCCAACGACCTTAGCGCAGCTTGATAGTGTTTACCCCAAATTAACCGCACAACCCTATGACGATATACAAATTGTATTTGTCTCCGTTGATCCCAAGCGCGATAAAGCGGAACAATTGGCGGAATATGTACATTATTTTAATGCCGAATTTATTGGTGTAACCAGTACGCACAAACAGTTATGGCCTTTTGTGCAAAATTTAGGGTTGATCTACAGCATTGTTGATCAGGGGGTGGCTGAGCCCTATTATTTGGTGGATCACAGTGCTTCAATAGTGTTAACTAACCCCAGAGGTGAGCATCACGCCTCTTTTCAAGCGAACATAAATACACAGGGGATTTTTAATGTGGAGATGGATTTAATGGTAGAAAATATTCATCAAATTTATAAAAACTGGTATTAAAGTAAATCCACTTTACCCGTCTAATTTTAATCTATGCCATGCGGATAGCTATCCTTACCTCCGCATGAGTTATACAAAGCGCTAACTATGTTTGCCATTGAGTCTTTTTTATCATGATAAAATCCCCCCTGTTAAACTTAACTACTCACCAAAAAATATTCGCCATTGCATTCCCGATGATGATTTCAAATATCAGCGTGCCATTACTTGGCCTTGTTGATACGGCCGTGATTGGGCATATGCCGGAGTCATATTATTTAGCGGGAGTCGCCGTAGGCTCGATGATTGTGACCCTTATTTTCTGGATGCTGGGTTTTTTAAGGATGTCGACCACGGGATTAGTCGCACAGGCTTATGGGGCGGATGATCATCAGCAAATTATTCGCTTGTTATTACAGGCCATCCTGGTCGCTTTATTGTTAGCGGCTGCCATTTTAGTCTTACAAAAGCCCTTGATCATACTCGCATTAAATTTTATCGAGGGCAGTGAACAAGTTCTTTTCTATGCACAGTTATATTTTAATATCCGTATTTGGAGCGCGCCGGCGGCATTGATGAATATGGCTCTATTAGGTTGGTTACTGGGTATGCAAAATGCCAAAGTGCCGATGTTTTTACTGATTATTAGCAATGCCATCAATATCGCTTTAGATGTGTTATTTGTGGTGTTTTTGGATTGGGGTGTTGCCGGGGTGGCTTGGGCATCTCTGTTCGCTGATTATATTTCTTTATTGTTCGGTTTATTACTGGTTATTAAAATCCTTAAACCCTTTTGCAAGCAGGGAGACTTACTTAAATTAAGTAAACAACTTGCTGATTTACAGTCTCTTAAAAAATTTATTTTATTAAACCGTGATATTTTCATTCGCACCTTATGTATACAAGTCACCTTTGCGTTTATGACCATGCAGGGGGTTAAAATGGGAGATGCTGTTGTTTCTGCAAATTTAGTTTTAATGCATTTTTTATTGCTTATCTCTTTTTCGATGGATGGCCTTGCCTACGCAGCCGAGGCTCTGGTTGGTAAAAGCATTGGCACGCGTTGTTTAATAAAATTGAAAGAAAGTGTTTATGTCACTTTGTTTTGGTCGGTTATTTTTAGTTTGTTGCAGCTGCTGTTATTTTACCTTTACGGGCAGTGGATCATTGCGCAGATAACATCAATAGACAGTGTCCAGATAGAGGCGGTTAGTTATTTACCCTGGTTAATCATTATTCCGATAACATCAGTATTAGGGTTTATTTTTGATGGGATATTTATCGGTATGACACGTGCGAAGGAGATGCGCAATAGCCTTATTTTTTCTCTTTTGCTGGTCTACTTCCCCGTTTGGTTCCTGTTTTCAGAACAGGGTAACCACGCCCTGTGGATAGCAATGAACGCTTTTATGCTTGCCCGTGGATTAAGCCTTGTTTGGATTTACAGGCGGCTCAGTAACAAAGGACAACTAATACGTTAGCCTTACTGATTAGTTTTTATTCAATCACAGTGCGGAGCGGTTTAGGATGTGAATTGAAAAAAAATATACGCAATTTATCTCATTTTTAAGATAAAGATTTAGTCCAAAACATCGCACTGCCAAATTTTGGATCTAGTACATAATCAGCGTAACCTAATTTGCTGTAGGCTTTTTTTGCAATAGGATTACCTTCTAACACCTCAAGGGTGATTTTACAGCACTCGCGAAGCTTGGCTAATTCCTCTATTTTTTTAAATAATAACGCTGTTAGACCCTGTCCGCGGAAATCTTGATGGACCACAAGATCGTGGACATTAAAGAGTGGTTTACAAGCAAAGGTTGAAAACCCTTCTATTGCTGTTAACAGTGCAGCGGGTTTGTTGTCTGAAAATATTAATACAATAACAATATCATTACGCTTTAATAGGGATGGAACTAGGTTTTTTTTCGTAAAATGTGAAAGATCTTGACCTCCCCCCATTGGATCTAATGCGTAGTGTGACATCAAATGCAGGTAAGCCTGAGCGTGCTGCGACAGTGATAAATCAGCTTGTACAATATTAAACATTATAATTCCTTGGATAATTTTTTTTCTGGCGCGATAATATCATTTATAGGAATTTTTTAGCAGTCTTAATGAAATTGGTGTTAGACTTCTGGATGTCCAAATAAAAATATATTTAATGTGGGGTTTTAAAATTATGCCAATTCGTATTCCAGATGATCTGCCTGCTGCTGATATTTTATGGTCAGAAAATATTTTCACCATGTCTGAAACACGCGCTAGTCTTCAGAACATTCGTCCTTTGCGTGTTTTGATCCTTAATTTAATGCCGAAAAAAATTGAAACGGAAACACAAATAATGCGCTTATTATCTAATACGCCATTACAAGTGAATATTGAATTGATCCGCGTAGATGCCCGTGCATCACGTAACACACCGAAAGAGCACTTAGACAAATTTTACAGTGATTTTGAAAGAGTCAAAAATCAAAAGTGGGATGGTTTTGTTATTACCGGGGCGCCACTAGGACAAATTCCCTTTGAAGAGGTTTATTATTGGGAAAAATTTATCGAAATTGTTGAATGGTCGCGCCACAATGTCACCTCAACTCTCTTCTTGTGTTGGGCTGCGCAGGCAGCTTTAACCTATTTATATGGTTTAAAGAAAGAAACACGTGGAGATAAACTTTCTGGCATCTATTTACACCGTACCCATCACCATCATCACCCTTTAGTACGCGGATTTGATGATGAATTTTGGGCGCCATTATCACGTTTTGCGGAATTTAATTCAGAGGTGGTATCTGAAAACAGTGATTTAACTATTTTTGCAGATGCACCCAATGCGGGTATTTATTTGGCCGCCAGCCCGGATTGTCGTCAGGTTTATGTCACTGGACACCCGGAATATGATGCGAATACATTAAATAATGAGTATTTTCGCGATCTGGAAGAAGGGTTGCAGCCTAAACAGCCAGTGAATTATTATCCCGATAATGATCCAAATAAAACCCCGCGGGCAATTTGGCGAAGCCATGGAAACTTGTTATACAACAACTGGTTAAACTATTGTGTTTATCAAGTGACACCCTATGACCTGGCGGATCTCATTTAATAAATCAATGAAAAGTTGTTTTTATAAATGTTTGGTCATTTCGGTATTTTTTTAATGGCGTTACCGAGAATAACTTCTACACTTTAAATGTTGGCGATAGAAATTGTTATACAGCTGACCAGAAAACAAATAAAAATAGTCGTTAGTCAATATCGAGTAAGTAGGCTCAGCGAGGTTTCAGTATTGATTTTCGCTGATTTCCTTAAGCTAACATGGAGGGTTGTTAATTACTTGTATCAGTTTTTAGTGAGCTCATAACCTATTTAGGAGTTAGTAGTAGTAACTCGTTGGCCCGAAGGGTATGGGGTGAGTCTCTTTATTTTTAAATTGAAAATAAAAAACTGATTTTGGTTTGGATCACTAACATGGAGGGACTACATATTATTCTTTCGTATCAGTTTTTTAAAAGCAGTAATAGCCTTTAGGAGTAAGCTATTTTAAGCTACTCATTGCCAGTTTGGCGTTACTATTGCTGTTTTTGTAACGTGATAGCCGATCATAGGTTAAATACCGATTGTTGTTTTTGTATTTTATGTTTGGACTTTTTCTTAACACCTGTTTAAAAATAGACATTTTTAGTTTATTGGGTGGTGGTCTTAAAACCTAGGAAATAGTACAGGAAAAAATAACAATTTAAGAATCAGTTTTATTTATTATGATGGCATTATAGTTGTTTTTTTAAGTAAAAAGCGAGCTACTCATTAGTTCGCTTTTTTTGTGTTTGAAATTTATGATAGCTGCTTTCCAATGTTCGTCTGCCCAATTGTTTATACCAAATTCATTCATTTTATATTCATTTGTTCTGGTTAAAAAACATCTCTATCTAGACATAAAACGATATATTAGTCATTGTTTTAATTTGATTGATCAGATCCTGTTATTGACCACTTCGTGGCCAGCTAAAGCTGTTTAAAATTTCCCCATAGGGTTTTATTTAATAAGAACAATTGGTTACTGTAATTAATGCCTTTCTTTCATGTTTTTTCCTGCACCTAAATAGCCCTCCTGATTAATAGAATTGGTACAATAAACACGGTTTAACACCTTTTTAGTTTTTTGCAGGCCTTAAGCGTACAGTGTTTTCTATTTAATTCAGTGCAAATTTTTTTCATTATTTACAAGAGAATATTTCAATCAAAGTGCATCTTAGATGCGTCAGTTTGCACTACTTTCATGCTAATATTCTAACCTATTATTCACAGTACCAAATATCAGGAAGCCCTATGGTAGTTAACGATCGAAGCGCACTTATTAAGGCGCAGCTAGAAAAGCATATCCTTCTTATTGATGGAGCCATGGGAACCATGATCCAGTCTTATAAATTTGAAGAAGAGGATTATCGTGGTGAACGTTTTGCTGATTGGTCCTGTGACGTTAAAGGCAATAATGATCTTTTAGTTTTATCTCAACCTCAAGTGATTGCGGATATTCACCGTGAATATTTAGATGCCGGGGCAGATATTCTTGAAACTAATACCTTCAATGCAACCACTATTGCCATGGCTGATTATCAAATGCAGTCGTTATCAGCAGAAATAAATCGCGAAGCTGCCCGTTTAGCGCGGCAAGTAGCCGATCAAAAAACCGCAGAAACACCGGACCGCCCGCGTTTTGTTGCCGGTGTTTTAGGCCCGACAAACCGTACCTGTTCAATCTCTCCCGATGTGAATGATCCTGCCTTTCGTAATGTAACTTTTGATGAATTAGTTGAGGCGTACACTGAATCAACCCGGGCGTTAATTGAAGGCGGATCAGACCTGATTTTAATTGAGACTATTTTTGATACGCTTAATGCCAAAGCAGCTGTTTTCGCGGTGAGTGGTGTTTTTGATGAGCTTGGTTATAAATTACCGGTCATGATCTCCGGTACAATAACCGATGCCTCCGGGCGAACGCTTACCGGGCAAACAACCGAAGCCTTTTACAATTCATTACGCCATATTGAGCCTATCTCATTTGGCCTGAACTGTGCGCTTGGACCCGAGGAACTGCGCCAATATGTGCAGGAGATGTCGAAGATTTCAGAAACATATGTGTCAGCACACCCGAATGCGGGTTTACCCAATGCCTTTGGTGAATACGATTTAGAAGCCGATGAAATGGCTGCGCATATTAAAGAGTGGGCAGAAAGTGGTTTCTTAAATTTAGTCGGTGGCTGTTGTGGCACGACGCCCGCGCATATTAAAGCCATGGCTGATGCTGTTGACGGCATAAAACCGCGCGTCCTGCCTGAGCTTGAAATTGCCTGCCGGTTAAGCGGATTAGAAGCCTTAACCATTCGTAAAGATTCTCTCTTTCAAAATGTGGGCGAGCGTACCAATGTCACAGGCTCTGCCCGCTTTAAGCGTTTAGTCATGGACGAGCTTTATGATCAGGCACTGGAGGTGGCGCTGCATCAAGTGACAGCAGGCGCTAATATTATCGATATTAATATGGATGAAGCGATGCTTGATTCATTGTATGCGATGAAACGTTTTCTTAATTTATGTGCCTCTGAACCGGATATTTCCAGAGTGCCGATTATGATCGACTCTTCGAAATGGGAAATTTTAGAAGAGGGGATGAAATGCGTACAAGGCAAAGGGATTGTTAACTCGATCAGCATGAAAGAGGGGGTTGATAATTTTATTGCTCAGGC
>JBLIEH010000091.1:0-7514 GCA_047632875.1 Psychromonas sp.
AAAAGATCGTTCTTAAAAATGGTTCCGGTCAGCGCTGGAGCCCCAAAAATTACGATCGTAAATTCCGCGGAGATGTGAGCTTAGAGGACGCATTAATTCACTCTCTGAATGTACCGACGGTTAATTTGGGAATGCAGGTAGGCCTTAACAATGTTATTAATAGTTTATATAAAATGGGGGTGAATGAAAAAATAAAAGCTTATCCTTCTTTAGTCTTAGGGAGTGTGACCCTGTCTCCTTTCGAGGTCGCGCAACTGTATCAACCCATTACCATGTCCGGCGTTTATCAGCCATTAACTATTATCCGCTCAATCGTTTCAAAAGAGGGGCAGTTGCTCTATCAACGTCCGCCCCGGCGTCACAAAATATTCTCGGAACAGGCGGTTACAAAATTAACCGATACACTGCATAAAGTTACCACAGAAGGCACCGCACGTAGTTTAATCTGGCGCAATAGGGGTCAATACTTTTCAGGTAAGACAGGTACGACCAACAATTTGTACGATAGTTGGTTTGTCGGTTTTGATGCAGAGCAGGTGGTCACAACATGGGTCGGCAGAGATGATAATAAGAGTGCAAAACTAACAGGTAGCAGCGGGGCATTGATTTTATTTTCGGATTATATGAATAATAAAAAAAGGTAATAAGGATCATTCTGACTATAATAGCTGCGCATGCGTCATAACGGCTTGTTATAAAAAAGTGTGCGTTTTCGTTTTGTTAGTGAACTTTAAAGCAAACATACGCACCAACTTTGGATAGTATAAATTAAGGATAGGTAATAATGGTATTGTCTTTACCAACAACAGCGCAATTATTAAATGATTTTCAAGAAAATAAAAGTTGGGATAAACAGTACAAATTGATCATTCAGTTGGGTAAAAAGCTTCCGCAAATGGACTCGCAAGATAAAATTGAAAAAAACCTGGTACAGGGCTGTGAAAGTTTAGCCTGGTTAATCATTACTAAAGAGAGGGACTTTTATCGCTTTAAAATGGACAGTGAGACACGTGTCATCAAGGGCTTAATGACTATCCTATTCATTATCTACCAAGGTAAAAGCGCAGAGCAGATCCGCGCTTTTGATATTCATCACTATTTTGAAAAACTGGGTTTACTCAAGCATTTAAGCCCATCTCGTAGCAATGGATTATTTACCATTGTACAAAAAATTCAGGAGCTATAGTCCTTTGAAAATAAAACGATTTTTACCTTTTTTGTTGTTTTTTTTGCTGTTAACAACAAGCCGCTTAGGCTTTTCGGAAGAGGCGGATTTAGCGCCTGCAAATGCACAGACTTATACTTACAATATTTATTACAAAAAGATATCAATAGGAAAAATGATCAGAGAACTGCAATTGAAAAACGACCAAATTAAGGTTAATACCATTGCTGATCTCTCCTTTTTACTGATGAAATTCGGCGGTAACCAAAGTTCAGATATTTATTGGGATGAAAAATCCCAGCGTTATTTAAGTAAAGGTTTTTCACGTAAGAGTGTTGGCTTCAGTACGGTGAGTATGTCTGCGAAATTTTCTAATGACGGTCATAATACAACCATTGTTAATAATGGGAAAACCACCCATTACAGCAATCCAGAAGAGTATCTTGTGGATTTTAATACTATTCTCCTGCAAATCAGCAAAGGATTAAAAGCAGGAAAAACTGACTTTGAATTTTTTATGCAAACCTCGGATTCCGTCGCCCACTACTTTTTTAAGGTTACCGGAAAAGAGATGATTGACAGTAAATTTGGTAAATTTGAGAGCTACCGTGTTGAGCAAGTGAAGAAAAATGATCGCACCTTTATTGCCTGGTTTGCTGCCTCGCTTGATCATCAGATGATCAAATTTCGCTATAAAAGAAACGTCTTGGATATTCGCGGTGAGTTGAGTGAATACTCCAGGTGAGTTTCTGAGTTTCTGAGCAAAATCCTCTCTGCATACTCTTTAGTCAATGACGTTAGCGCACTGCGTTTTTAGCCGCTCATTTTTTGGATAAATTAAATGACCAACAATAAACAAGTTAAAAAATTATTACACCCGAGAAATTTACATCGGGGTCATTACGATTTAAAACAACTTTGCCAACAATCTCCATCATTAAGTGTCTTTTTAAGGACTAATCCTAAAGGTGACCAAACACTTGATTTTAGTGAGCCGCAGGCGGTATTACTGCTCAATCAAGCTTTGCTTAAACAGTTTTATCATGTTGATTTTTGGCAAATACCGCAGGGTTATTTATGTCCGCCAATTCCGGGGCGTGTAGATTATATTCATTATCTTGCGGATTTATTGGGCGACACCTTTAACGGAAAAATCCCCGAAGGTAAGCAGGTAAGGGTATTAGATATAGGCACGGGTGCAAATTGCATTTATCCCATTTTGGGCAGCCAAAGTTACGCCTGGTCTTTTGTGGGAACGGATATTGATCCGTTATCGGTAAAAATGGCGGAGCTGATTATAAAATCAAATGCCGCGCTTAAACCTTTTATTAAAGTGCAGTTACAAGCGAACAAACAGGCTATTTTTGCGGGGATCATTAAAGCGAAAGACAAATTTACCTTAACCATGTGTAATCCTCCTTTTCATGCCTCTATGGAAAAAGCGCTTGCCGGGAGTGCCCGGAAAATCAAGAATCTCAGTAAAGATCAAAGCAATCCGTCTCAGGTACTTAACTTTTCAGGGCAGGAAGGAGAGCTTTGTTGTGCTGGCGGGGAAATCGCATTTTTAAAACAAATGATCCAGGAAAGTAAAGATTATGCCGGGCAGGTGTGTTGGTTCACAAGTTTGGTTTCAAAGTCTGAAAACATCGCGCCCTTGAAAAAAGAACTTGAAAAAGTGAGTGCTGAGCATGTAAAGGTGATTAAAATGGCGCAAGGACAGAAAGTGAGCCGTTTTATTGCCTGGAGTTTTTTACCCCAGCCGCAAAATTTTTAGCGCCTTCTATTGTTCTAAATGATCAAGCAGGATATTGCATCTTACCGGTAAGCATTTTCTTACAGCCAATAAAAAACCTGAATATCACTATTCAGGTTTTTCTTGAAGGTAGGAAGTTATGCGCTGGTCTATCTTAATAAACGCGCTTTAATGGTACCTTCGATCTCTTTTAATTTGGTTAATGCCAGATTAGCATCATCACTGTTTACATCAATCACCACATAACCAATATTTGGATTTGTTTGCAGGTATTGTGCGGCGATATTGATGTCGTACTCGGTAAACACCAAGTTGATTTTGGTTAACACGCCCGGCATGTTTTTATGAATATGCAGTAAACGGCTGGTATTAATATGCAGCGGTAAAGAGACTTCAGGGAAGTTCTTAGAAGATAATGTTGAACCATTGTCTGAGTATTTCACTAACTTGCCCGCAACTTCAAAGCCAATATTTTCTTGTGCTTCCTGGGTGCTGCCGCCAACGTGGGGTGTTAACAGTACGTTATCAAACTTACGCAGAGGAGAAATAAATTCTTCTTTATTTGAACCGGGTTCAGTTGGGAAGACATCAATAGCGGCACCGGAAAGTTTTTTACTTTCAAGCGCAGCGCATAACGCCGGGATATCAACAACTGTTCCACGCGCTGCGTTCATAAAGATCGCATCATCTTTCATTTGAGCAAACTCTTTAGCGCCCATCATGTTTTTAGTCGAGTCAAGTTCAGGCACGTGCAGGCTGATAATATCAGACTGGGCAAGCAATTCTTCCATTGTCGCTACCTGGACAGCATTACCTAAGCTTAGTTTGTTTTCGATATCGTAATATGAGACTTTAAAACCTAGGTTTTCAGCAAGAATGCCAAACTGGGTGCCGATGTGGCCATAACCGATAATACCTAAATTTTTACCACGCGCTTCATAAGACTTAGTGGCTGATTTATCCCACTCGCCACGATGCGCTTTTGCGTTACGCTCTGGAATGCCGCGCAATAATAATAATGCCTGGCCTAAGACTAATTCAGCCACACTGCGGGTATTTGAAAAAGGCGCATTAAATACTGCGACACCCTTTGCCTGAGCAGCATCTAAATCAACCTGATTGGTGCCGATACAAAAACAACCTACTGCAACCAGTTTCTCTGCCGCAGCGAGTACAGTTGCATTGAGGTTAGTGCGCGAGCGGATACCAACAAAATGGGCATCTTTAATTTTTTCAATTAACTGTTCTTCGCTTAACGCTGTTTTGATGTTTTCGATGTTGGTATAACCAGCTTGGGTGAAGGTATCAACCCCACTTTGATGTAACCCTTCAAGTAGCAGAATTTTGATTTTATCTTTATCAAGCGAAAGCTTAGTCATTATATTTCCTTGTGACCTGTTAATAAGGTAAATGGACAAACAATTTTTAAGAGTTCCAATATGCCAAATAAGTACTTAATAAGCAGACTTAGCTGGTAAAATGGGAAGTGTAATTTTGGTGAGGTTAAAATAGCAAAAACTGTCGCTATTGTGAACTTTTTGTGAGCAAATTCACAAATAAAAATTTGTACTTGGTTATTACCTTTTCCTCTTGGTGTGAGTATGCTCAAAGTTTGCCGGCACACCTATACCCGTAACCAATCAAAATGCTAATTTTTGCCTTTTGAATGATAACGGCTATGAGACTTTTTATTATTTTAGCGTTTTAACACCTTCTGGCGTGCCAACCAAAACAACATCGGCCGCACGGTTTGCAAACAGGCCATTGGTTACTACGCCAACAATCGCATTTATTTGCGCTTCTAATTTGAGGGGTTCAGCAATTTTTAAATTGTGAACATCTAAAATCACATTGCCATTGTCCGTTACCACACCCTGACGGTAAACCGGATCTCCGCCTAATTTGACCAGTTCACGCGCGACATAACTGCGCGCCATAGGAATCACTTCAACGGGTAATGGAAAGTCACCTAAGATATCAACATTTTTAGTGTTATCCACAATGCAGATAAATTTTTCAGCAACCGCTGAGATTATCTTTTCACGCGTTAAGGCTGCACCGCCACCTTTGATCATGTGGTTATAGGGATTGATTTCATCCGCACCATCGACATAAATGCTCAATTCAGATACTTCATTAAGGTCAAAAACATCAATACCATAAGATGTTAACCTTGCAGTCGATTCATCCGAGCTTGAAACCGCGCCTTTGATAAGATGTTTTATGGTTGCCAGCGCATCAATAAAATGAGTCACTGTTGATCCGGTGCCCACACCAACAATTGAATCTGTTTGTACATATTCCAAGGCAGCATAGGCGGCTGCTTTTTTCATTTCATCTTGTGTCATAGTCCGGCTTCCTGTTTTTATCATTCGCTATAAAAGTTGCGGGGATTATACTCAATCCTGTTTAGTTATCCATGTGATAATGATTAAATAGGGTGATTTCATACCCAAATTATTTGAAGATGCAAGAATCAGCAAGACGATAAATGATGAAATTCTAGGCAGAAGGCTGATGATCTAGTTATTCTAAATCGAAGTTTTCTAACAACGAAGATCGTCGTTTATCGCCTTGCCCTTCGGGAGATTCGCCCGAAAACTAGCACTGCGTTGTAACACTTGAGAAGGGAATAACCATTCTCATCATGTTACGCCTTGTTCTAGCATCCGGGCGAAACTCTAAATCTGCATCTTCAAGTAGTTTGGGTATATAGGCAAATTATTTGCAGATGCTTTTCAAAGAGAGGTGTCCGGCCGTGGCAGGGCGGAAAGTTCTTTATATTAGAGAAGGATGCCCAGGCTAGTTGCTGATTTCTCGATCTTAACGTAGCTGTTGTTGATTTACCTTGTTGGTGAGACTACCAACGAAAGTGCATTGAAGGGGTAATTATTTCGGGTAATGGCACATCCCATTCTTCGACGGGCAGCTGCTCTACTTGCTGGCAATCATGGGCCAAACCGATGGGATAGGGGCCGGTTTTATCTTTAAACCAGGGAGCAAGCATCCTATCGTAATAACCCCCTCCCATGCCGATTCGATTTCCCTGGGTATCAAATGCGACAAGGGGGGTGAAAATAAGATCTAACTCTTTTATTGGACAGGTATCTAATTGATTTAGTGTTGGTTCAAATATGCCATGTTGATTTAGCACCATTTCAGTTTTTGTAGTGTACTTCAGGAACAACAAGTGACCTTTGTTAAAAGGGTGTATTACGGGCAGGTATATTTTTTTATTATTTGCCCAGCACCACTCAACAAACCTGAGCGTATCTATTTCGCCATCATACGCGAGCGTGACCGATATTTTTTCCGCCTGTTGAACCCGTGAATGTTTAATTAAGCGGGAGAGCAGTCTGTCGGCATCTTGTTTTTGCTGTAAGCCGGAAAGATCGCGTCTAGCTATGCGGATTTGATTGCGTATTTCTGTTCGCGAAAGTGCTTTATTCATAAGGCCAATGCTAATCCGTGCAGTTAGAGTGGGGAACACAATATCCATAATACATTTTTTCACAATGATTGAGTCAGATCCTTTGCTCTGAACGCTATCCCTGTGATCAAGGCTGTTTTAACCCTTTCATATGCTGAAATTCAAAGCCGTTTAACTTAACTGAGCGGACTCTTATTTTTTATTCCTTGTCGAAGCTATCGACAACAATAGCGCCCATCGACGCAGGCATGGTAATGATTATGATACGTTTTAAAGCGGTTATTGGGTCCTCAAACAAGGGCAGTTTATCCAAACAGAATAAAACCAAACTGACTACAAAAGCGGCCATAACATAGGCGATGAATATCCTAAATATAAAGACGATTAAACGCGACCTAATATTCTTTTGAAAGACACTTTCATAGGTGAAAAAAGAAAGAAAGAGTACCGATAAAGTAAATAACATGAGTAAGTTAGGAAAAGGTAAGGTTTCACCCAATCGCCATGCTTCCTCCGAGAAAGAGATTGGCACTGCCAGGGCAAAAGCGCCGACAAATACCTGACTAACATCTTCCATATTGAAACTGAATTTCATTGTATATCCTTCAACGGCCGGCTATTTAGATCGTAATAAGCTCTGTTACGACTCAGTCTGCTTGCCTTGTCTGCGCCTGAGCGGGATTTGTTTATTGATAGTGTAAGAACAGCACTTTATTTCATTCTCGCGCATATTAGAAGCGCCAAACGTTAATATTTTAGTAATATTTTCATCCCGATTTATACTGCTGCCTGCATTTTTACCTTAAGAATAAGAAAATACCTGAGTGCTAATGAGCGAGCTTAGGGGCAATCTTTTAATCGGGTCTGTTATTGACTGTTGCTCTGAATGCTAAGGTCAAGTTATAGAGATTTTTTGCAGAATAAAAAGAAAGGGAGTAATCCAAGAGTTCATTATTGATTGATAACTTGAATTCTAAGGTCAAAGCATGGATGTTTCTGAGTTTTTACAATATGAAAAAAGGAAAGTAACCCAAGGAGCTCGTTATTGACTGTTGACCTGAATCTGGAGGTCAAGGGATGGATGTTTCTGAGTTTTTACAGAATAAAAGTAACCCAAGGATATCGTTATTGACTGTTGACCTGAACCCGAAGGTCAAGGTAGGTGT
>JBLIEH010000092.1:0-7481 GCA_047632875.1 Psychromonas sp.
TTTTCCCCTGCGGCTCTAAGGCGCAGCCCAAAACGGGTTTTAAATACCACCCACCAGCATAGTGGTACGGAGAATAAAGCCACGTAGACAAGAATATTATGACCGGATAGCAGTTCACTGTATAACAAACCCAGCACAGGCACATCGGCCAGCGCATCTGCACCCGGCAGGGTAATCGGCAGAAAACGCTGCGAATCGAGCAATGCAGGCGTCTGCCCGCCAAGCCCAAACCAATAACGCCCCAGGGTGACGGTCAAGCCGACGGCCAGCATATTAATCGCGACCCCAGAAACTATTTGATCACCTTTGTGGGTAATAGATGCAAATCCGTGCAGCATAGACAAACTACAGGCAACGGCTATCGCACTGAGCAGCCCCAGCCAAACAGACCCTGTTACCGAAGCTGCCGCCGCGGCAGCAAAGGCGGCAAACAATATTTTACCTTCCAGGGCAATATTAACGATTCCTGAGCGTTCAGAAAAAAGTCCGGCTAGCGCCGCTAATATCAGGGGAGCAGATACTCTTAAGGTGGCATCTAATATTAAAATCAGATTCTCATACATAATTTAAGTCTCCGAATTTATTTGCTTAAGGGATGATTTTTTACGCTCATCCAGGAAAACAAACAAATGCTCAGCGGGTTTTACCAGCATAAAGGCGAGTGCACCACTAAATAAAACCACTAAGGCCTGTACTACCTGAATCATTTCTCTGTCGATATTAGGGAAGTCAAAGGACAGCTCAGCACCACCCTGATAAAGAATACCAAATAACAAGCTGGCCAGAATAATACCAACGGGATGGTTACGGCCAATAAGACACACCGCAATACCGGTAAAACCATAACCCGCCACAAAATCCAGTTTCAACTGATGGCTATAACCCTGCACTTCATTAATGCCTAATAAACCCGACAACGCGCCTGAAATAAGCATCACCACTATGGTCAGTTTTTTATAATTGATGCCGCCATACTCAGCCGCCGTTGCACTAGATCCCATAGCGCGAATCGCATAGCCCCAGCGTGTCCGCCATAATAATATCCACACTAGCAGGCAGCAGATCAAGGCAATAAAGAAGCTTAGATTCATCGGTGATGATTCAAATGACCAACCGATCCAGGCGGCCATCTCATGGAACATAGGCAACTTGGCGCTGTCTTCAAAAATACGCGAGACAGGTGCCATCTGCCCATCGAGCTTAAACACATTGACCATCAAATAAACCATCAATGAGGAAGCAATAAAGTTAAACATAATAGTAGTAATCACGATATGACTGCCGCGATAGGCTTGCAAATAGGCGGGTATTAATGCCCATAATGCGCCAAAAGCCATACTGGCAAACATAGTAATAGGTAAAATTGCCCAGAAAGGTAAAGTGCTGTCGAGCGCCAGACAAGCCATTCCGACGCCAAGTCCGCCCATGTAGGCCTGACCTTCGCCGCCGATATTAAACAAGCCGGCCGAGAAAGCCACGGCCACCGCGAGTCCGGTAAACATAAAGTTGGTCGCGTAATACAAGGTATAACCGATACCTTCCTGATAACCTAAAGCCCCGCGGATCATTACCTGAGCAGCTTCAATAGGGTCCACATCAACGGCGATAAAAATAACCGCAGAAAATGCAAAGGCTAATAAGATATTAATCATGGGCAAGACAAATACATTTACCCACGCAGGTATTTTTGAGTCATTCATCGCGCCTCTCCTATTGTTGCCTGTAACTCATCGGGCACAATATTGGCCATCATCATGCCAAGAATTTTCTCGTTGGCTTGTGCAGCACTTACTTCACCAACAATATGGCCATCAAACATAACTATTATCCGGTCAGCTAAGGTCATAATTTCATCCAGCTCCACGGAAACGAGTAAGATCCCTTTACCGCTATCGCGTAATTCGACAATACGTTTATGAATAAACTCTATTGCACCTATATCCACGCCGCGCGTTGGTTGACCAATCAGTAATATATTGGGGTTTTGATCTACTTCGCGCGCAATAATCAATTTTTGCTGATTACCGCCGGAAAATAATGAACTGCGCAGTTTTGGGTTTTGCGGACGAACGTCCCACTCCTTCATTAATCGGGTACATTCCCGGGTAATGACCTTTAATTTATTCAGTATCTTGCCATTGTATTTAGGCAAGTTCTGATAACCGAGAATGGCAGACTCTTCGGCAGAAAAAGATTTAATCAGGCCCATAGTCAATCTGTCTTCAGGAATATGCCCAACACTTAATTGACGAATGCTATCGGGTGTTGCAGGATGATGGGCATCTATAGTGGTATTTCCAATGTTAATACTGCCGCTGGTTGGGGTTAATAAGCCGGCTAACATATTGATTAGTTCAGATTGCCCGTTGCCGGAGACTCCTGCAATACCCACAATTTCACCGGCTTTAATATTGATTGAAACGGACTTTAGACGATCCACTCCCATCTGGTCGGTGTAAGTCAGCTTATCCGTTGATAATAATATTTGTTTAGGGTTCGCGACCTCTTTATCAACTTTTAACCTTACTTTACGCCCCACCATTAATTCCGCTAATTCTTCTTTATCCGTGTCCGCGGTTTTTCTATGGGCAACCATAGCACCCTGACGCATCACCGAAACATTATCAGTCGCGGCCAGAATCTCTCTTAATTTATGGGTGATCAGTATAATAGTCACCCCCTGATCACGCAGTGCATCAAAAATATGAAACAGGTGCTGCGTTTCCTGAGGGGTTAATACTCCGGTGGGTTCATCTAAAATAAGAATTTTAGCGCCTCTATATAAAGCTTTTAAAATCTCTACCCGCTGCTGTAAACCAACGGGCAAATCTTCAATCAAGGCATCAATGGGCACATCCAGTTGATATTCTTTGGCAAGACGTTCGAGTTCAGTACGGGCCGCTGTTAAGCTGGGTTTTAATAACAGACCATTTTCCGCACCTAAAATCACATTCTCTAGCACACTGAAGTTGTCAATCAACATAAAATGCTGATGCACCATACCAATGCCATAACTGATTGCCTCTTTAGAACTTAACAGTTTCCGGGGGATACCTTCAATATTGATTTCGCCAGCGTCAGCCGTATAAAATCCATAAATGATATTCATCAACGTGGATTTTCCCGCGCCATTTTCGCCGATAATGCCGTGAATGGTGCCAACGGGAACTTGCAGGTCAATATTATTATTGGCGTGAACGGCACCGAATTTTTTATCGATACCCCGTAACTCTAAGGCAAACTTTTGCTCATTCGTAACTGTAGACATGGCTATTTTCTCTTTGCTGCCGTTATTTATAGCCAATCTGCCTAAAGATGCGCAAATCAGTAAGATTGGCTATAAATACTTAAAAAAAGCTCCCTTACCGTTGCGAGTAAGGGAGCTTTTTATCATTTAGCATTTTTTACAAATTAATTTCAATACTTACAACTGCTATCAGCCGTATAGTCGTGGACTACGATATCACCCGCTATTATTTTAGTTTTGATAGTATTAATTTCAGCTTCCATCTCAGGTGTTACCAGTGCACGGTTATACTCATCTAAAGCCCAATCGACACCATTTTCTTTTAAACCACGGGTGTCAATACCCGCGCTAAAACTACCCGCCTCCGCTTTTGTGAATACATCATAGGTTGCCAAGCCCACCAGCTTAACCATAGATGAGAGCATGACACCCGGGTGTATATGGTTTTGGTTTGAATCAACACCAATCGCATACTTACCACCATCCTTGGCGGCTTGATAAACACCTACACCAGTACCACCCGCGGCCGCAAAAACAACATCAACCCCTTTAGTAAACTGACTCTTGGTCAGCTCAGCACCGCGCGCAGGGTCGGACCATGCCGCATTAGTAGAGCCGGTCATATTTTGAAATACGTCAATATCTTTGTTGATGTACTTAGCCCCCTGCTCATACCCGCAGGCAAACTTACGAATTAATGGAATATCCATCCCGCCCACGAAACCCACTTTTTTGTTTTCAGATTTCAGTGCAGCTAATGCACCCACTAAAAATGAACCTTCATGCTCTTTAAATAAGAGTGACTTAACATTCGGTAAATCAACAACCGAATCGATAATCACAAATTGCGTATCAGGATACTTTTTAGCTATTTTTTCCAGTGCAGAGCCATACATAAAACCAACGGCAACAATGGGGTTATAACCACCACGAGCAAGACGATCTAAACCCTGTTCACGTTGCGCATCATTTGACGGCACAAAATCACGTACTGCAATCTTTGTATCTTCAGTGAATTTAGTGGCCCCATTCTGAAAAACTGCCTGATTAAAGGATTTGTCAAACTTGCCGGCAGAGTCGTATGCGACTGCAGGTTTAAAATCTGCAGCGTACGAAACAAACGAACATAAAGCTAACGACACAGCCGCCGCAGTGGTGCTTAGAATTTTTTTCATAACAGTCCTTGTTTATATTTAAGTAAAGAATTTCAGTGCTACGCGGTTTAACTATACTCAGCGTATTAATCAGATAAACCTGTGTTGCGAAGATAATTCCCCTTAAAATAAGATCCATTAAGGGATTTTTTCTGTTTAAAACTTAGTAACAAAATTTCAAGCAGCAAGACTGTTTACAGATTAGACATAGTATAATTTTTTACCAGGTAAGATAGTTTTAGTAAAATCCATTGGAAAACTGATTTATCCTGTTCAATTCAGGAAAATCAATCATGTATCAATATAAACATTATTTATCAGAAATGAATTTATTAGTAGCACAAATTAGTAACGCGTCGCATTTATACCCTTGATAAAATACAAAAAACAAGTTGATTGGCTATTGCTTTGACGAGTTCACAATTGCCAATGAAATCTTAGCCCGTTTAAATTTAAAAAATTCAGTGAAAACATTATTTGAAGTTGTCCCTTCGCCAACCTTTCAAAATAAAACACTGGAAAACTGAACAATCATGACTGCCGGATAATAAAGACTATAGTTGACGATACCAGATTGTCATCTTGACCATAAAATGACTTCTATTTTACGGGGGCTTGTGTGTAAAATAGAAGTTATTTACCCTAATTTACAGCAACTTACTATGTTGACGCACATCACAAAACAGCCATAAAAATTGTTATTCTTTCGATGAAATTAACAATTTTAGATCTAGATTACAGATTGCTGGAAACCAATTCTTTATATTGGTCTACGGGGATACTGGAAAGCAAGGATCAAACTTAGTTCGTTCCATTTTAAAAGTAAATCCTTTCTTTGGTGTAAGCCATATTTATTTATAAATACGACAATGCTCCTCTCATATAATACCAAACCTTCTGGAGATTTTTTATGCCCCATAATCATGCTGATAGATATATTAGCAACCTCACTAAAGATACTTATGCATTAATTTTAGCAGGCGGTCGTGGCAGTCGTTTATATGAACTGACTGATTCGCGTGCTAAACCAGCGGTTTATTTTGGCGGTAAATTCCGTATTATCGATTTTCCCCTATCAAATTGTATCAACTCTGGTATTCGCCGCGTTGGTGTTGCAACTCAATACAAGTCACACTCATTAATCCGTCATATTAACCGTGGCTGGGGACATTTTAAAGCCGATGTATCCGAGTTTGTCGATGTTTTGCCAGCATCACAACAGAAAGGCGAAGATTGGTATTTAGGGACAGCCGATGCGGTATATCAAAACTTGGATATCATTAGATCTGAGCGCCCTAAATATGTATTGGTATTATCAGGCGACCATGTATATCGCATGGATTATGGTCTGCTAATAGCTGAGCATGTTGCCAACAATGCTGATATGACAGTCTGCTGCCTTGAAGTAGCAACGGAAGAAGCCGCCGGCAGTTTTGGGGTAATGACAGTTAATACCGACAATAAAGTTATCGCTTTTGATGAAAAACCGCCCCAGCCTAATCAAATTCCCGGTAAGCCAGGTCAGTGCTTAGCTTCAATGGGCAATTATGTTTTTAATACTGATTTTTTAATTGAGCAACTAGATAAAGATTGTTCTACCGAAGGCTCCAGTCGTGATTTTGGTCACGATATCATCCCTTCAATTATCCAAGAGAAGAACGTCTTTGCCTATGCCTTCAAAGACCCGGATTGTGATAATCAACCCTATTGGCGCGATGTAGGTACATTAGATTCATTTTGGGAAGCCAATATGGAGCTTGTTGAGCCTCAACCGCAGCTCGACTTGTATGATAAGACTTGGCCTATTTGGACGTATCAGGAACAACTTCCTCCCGCTAAATTTATTTTTGATAACGAAAAACGCCGTGGTATGGCACTTGATTCAACGGTTTCCGGCGGCTGTATCATCTCCGGTTCAACTATCCGTAAATCATTGTTATATTCAAGTGTGCATACACACTCTTACAGTGTTATTGAGGAATCAGTATTACTGCACGAGAGCCACGTCGGCGAGAACTGTAAATTAAAAAGGGTGATTGTCGATAGTAAATGTATGATCCCGGCAGGTTTAACAATTGGTTACGATAAAGCGCAGGATATCGCCAATGGTTTCCGTGTGACTGAAAAGGGGATCACTCTTGTCACTCGTGATATGTTAAAAGCCTTGGCTAAAAAAACATTAACCGCATAAAGATCTAATGGTAGCGGTGCTAAGGAATGGACTGCCATTGATTAGAGCCGCTCATTTAGGGCAAACATAAATTAAGAGTAACTTCGGTTACTCTTTTTTTTGACTGCTTTTTTAATTCTCCTGAACGAGTAGCGAAGCAAGTAGATATTGGCTTAATCTTACTGGCGAGTATGCAGGATTATTCCTAAAACTATAGCGATCAATATTGGCAATTTGAATCTGAACTTTCTTTTGTTTGATACTTTTCAAGATTAGAACGCGAACTCGGTAACATTCAAAATTTTTATAAATAAACCAACCCTTTCGGCAAACGTCTTAGTTAACGTTTTTCCTGACTGTCTGACTTTAGCAAAGAAATCATAGAGCGCATTCAACACCAGTTTAATTTATGAACGTACTAAGCTCTGAATGTCTTTAATTTAACTTCACTAAACTTGGCTCAGTAGATAGATCAGCTGTCCAAGCCGGTGCGTTAAAAAGCGAATGAACAGGTAAGATAAAAAATAACTTTACCGAAATACATTCAGGGTGCTTGCCCCAACCTAATCTTTTAGCGATAACGCACTTGATTGACTCTTTCTGGTAAAAATGACCGTTGCTTAAATCACTGACGTCATCCTTTATATATGATTAAAAGCAGATCTTGGTATTGATTAAAATATCACGTTCAATTGATTATTACGGTATATTTTCGTTTAAGAAAAATAAGATGCGCTATCTTTCAATTACAGTGGATTAATATTTCGAGATAACTCACAACATAACGAATAATGCTAAGGTTTTTTTAAAAAATAAAAATATTGGACTAACCTAACAAGTTACTTACAACTCATTATTTTCAGTGTCCACTCATACGGAGATAATCAAGTTCTGTCGACCTTTCGACTCA
>JBLIEH010000093.1:0-7423 GCA_047632875.1 Psychromonas sp.
ACACTGACCGAATTTGCTGATGATATTACTGCACCCGCTGCTTTTTCAAGTGAGTCATTAACTAACACCTTAGGTGAATGGTTAGCAGATCATGGTAAAACACAGCTACGTATATCAGAAACAGAGAAATATGCACATGTCACTTTCTTCTTCAACGGCGGCGTTGAATCTGAGTTTAAAGGTGAAGATCGTACCTTGATTAAATCACCCGCGGTTGCAACCTATGATATGCAACCCGAAATGAGCTCTGTCGAGCTGACCGAAAAATTAGTCAACGCAATCAGAAGCACCAAGTACGATGTGATCATTTGTAACTATCCAAATGGTGATATGGTTGGCCATACTGGTGTCTATGATGCTGCCGTTAAAGCTTGCGAAGCGGTTGACAGTTGTATCGGTAAAGTTGTCAGTGCATTAAAAGAGGTCGATGGTGAGTGTTTAATTACTGCCGATCACGGTAATGCGGAGCAGATGATCGATCCGGAAACTGGTGGTATTCATACGGCACATACCAATTTGCCAGTGCCTTTTATTTACGTTGGTCGAGCTGCACAGATGGCATCAGGCGGACGTTTATGTGACATTGCACCTACTATGTTGAAATTAATGAATATGGAAATCCCTGCAGAAATGACGGGCACCCCGCTTATCACATTAAAATAGACTGATAGCAATATAATGCTATTAACATCTCAGTATTTAGTTAGTTTATTCAACATAAGTTGGTAAACTTTCTAAATACTGAAGTATTTAAAATAAGTGTAGGAAATTAATGACCAACACGCGCCTTAGCAAAAAAAACCGCATTTCAGCAGTCTTAGTTCACTGCTTTCTTTTATGTTTTACCCTTTCAATTCAAAACAGTTTTGCGGCTGACAAGCTGGCAACAATTCAACACCAAATAAAAAGCGCCAAAGGCGCCCAAAACCAGCAAACTAAACAACAGAAATTATTGGAAGCGCAGGTTGCCAATGCTGAAAAAGAGACCGCTGCTGCAACCCTGGAAGTTCAGCAAACAAAGCAAGCGATCCAACTTGAAAGTAACCACCTCAAACAATTAATAGAACAAACGACGACCCTTGAAGAAGATAAAATACAACAACAAAAACTGCTTGAACAGCAGTTAATCAGCTCCTACATGACGGGGCAAAATGATTTAATAAAATTGATTTTAAATCAAGAAGATATTAGCAAAATAATCCGTGCAAAAAGTTATTACCAATACCTTAATGCCGCACGTCTGGACAGCATTAACGCACTATACGAAACACAAAAAAGATTAGAAAAAAACCAATCTGCGCAAAGCGATTCTTTGCTTGCCTTAAAAGGTTTGTATGAAAAGCAGAAAGCAACGGCAGAAAAATTACTCGCACAACGCGCGGAGCGAGCCACAGCCTTAAGAGAGTTAAATCAAGATTTAAATTATCAAAATGCGCTGCTTGCACAACTTGGTGATCAAGCACAAAGTTTAAAAGCAAAACTCAAAAAGGAACTTGAAGCAAGAAAAAAACGTGAATTAGCGGCAGCAAAAGCGCTTAAAAAAAGACAAGCCAAAGCAACCGAAAAAGCAAGAGAAAAAGCAAGAGAAAAAGCCATAGCAAAAGCAAAAGAAAAAACCTATTCCAGCATTAATCAACAATTAGGGAAATTAAATTGGCCCATTCAGGGTGAGGTTTTATCTGCCTTTGGCAGTCCGCGTAGCGGCCAGTTAAAGTGGAAAGGTATCACCATTGACGCTAATGAGGGTGAAAAAGTACGGGCGGTAGCGAGCGGCCGCGTTTTATTTGCCGGGTACTTTAAAGGTTACGGCATGGTCATAGCATTAGATCACAGTGATGGTTACATCAGCTTATATGGTTACAACCAAACCCTATTACAGAAAACCGGCGATATTGTTTTACAGGGTGAAGCGATCGCTCTGGCGGGACACAGTGGTGGACAGGATAAGAACAGCCTGTATTTTGAATTAAGCCACAAAGGCACAGCCAAAGATCCCCTGCGATGGCTTAAAAAGAAACGCAACTGGTGATCTCAATGCCACTTCAGTGAATCCAAAACCATGGCGACGGGGAACAGTGTAGAAAGGTAATTGTCTATAATACAGGTTCAGGATGTCAGATCTTAAAATCAGAAAAATTATGGCCAACAGATCAGCGGGGGAATGTTAAGTGTGAAGCTTTTTAAGATAATCTCCGCACTAAAAAAATGACACTCGCGATTGAATTAGGTCATAATAAAGAGCATCTGAGCATGCTATCAAAACACAATCAAAAGAGTATTTATTATGCGCTTGTCTGTATTTTCACCAGAACATTCAACACAATTATTAATTGATCTACAAAAACTCTATCAAGGTTACTTTAACCCGGAACAACTTACAAAAGAGTCCCTGCAGGCCTTAATTGAAGATCAACAATCGCAATTATTTGTAACCTTATTTAATGCTCGTCACCTCGGCGCGGTAAGGGTACAAACAACAGAGCAGGAAGCAATCCTAAGTTTATTGTGTGTGCGCGATCTGACTCGCCGCCGGGGCATAGCGATGAACCTTCTTAAGGAAGTTGAAAAACTCCTCAAAAATGAAAATATGACAATGGTGAAAATGTGTTTAGGTGAGTTTCCTGAACAAGAGCAACAGGGAGTAACACTGTTTATGCAAGCATGCGGTTATTCATTGACGGATGGCCTGTTTAGTAAGAATCTATAAGCCCATGTCATTGGGAGTACTTAAAGAATAGAGTGATTTTTTAAGTACCCCTATATTATTAAGTTTTTCCCCTGTATTCTGCGCCCTTATCTATCTGCCCACTAATGATGCAGAAATAAGCAAGCTAAAAATCACGGGATTAGCCCTACAACCTTTTAAGTTAGTGGCTAAAACTAACCTCCCTTTTCCTCCTTCCGGAGGGATTAATAGAAAATCCAGTGGAGCAGTATAATGGTTCATTACCTTCCTATGTGCCTTAGTCTGAAATGCTTGCTTAAATCTAAATCATCAGCTGCTCGGGATACATTAATAACCATAATAGCAATCATATCAATTAACCGCTCAACCCTGCCTGTGATGATTTTCCTGGACAAGGTTAGCTCTTCTTCTTAATGCCATTATTATAACCATCTTGAATAAGGAAAAAATCATGCCTTGGATACAACTAAAGTTAAATGCGACTGCAAAAAATGCAGAAAGTATAGGTGAACTGTTAATGGAAAATGGTGCATTATCGGTAACCTTTACCGATGCCCATGACGTCCCTATTTTTGAGCCGGCACCAGGTGAAACTCGTCTTTGGGGCGATACCGATATTACCGGACTTTATGAAGCAGAAACGGATATGCAGCCGATCCTTGAGCAGTTACGTAACAGCCCGCTTTTAATGAGTGATTTTTCCTACAAAATTGAAGCGTTGGAAGACAAGGATTGGGAACGTGAATGGATGGATAATTTCCACCCGATGAAATTTGGTGAACGTTTATGGATCTGCCCAAGCTGGAAGCCCGTTCCCGATGAAAACGCTGTCAATGTGATGCTTGATCCCGGGCTTGCGTTTGGTACAGGCACACATCCAACCACAGCGTTATGCTTGACCTGGTTAGACAGCCTGGACTTACAAGATAAAGTGGTTATCGATTTTGGTTGCGGCTCCGGCATTTTAGCCATTGCAGCTTTAAAATTAGGCGCTAAAAGAGTGATTGGTATTGATCTTGATCCTCAGGCAATCACCGCTAGCCGCGACAATGCACAGCGTAACGATGTTTCCGATCAGCTTGAATTATATTTACCCGCTGATTTGCCCGAAGGTATTTTAGCCGATGTTTTAGTGGCGAATATTCTTGCCGGCCCGCTTCGCGAACTATCAACAAGCATTCAAACCTTGGTAAAAAGCAATGGCTCACTTGCGTTGTCAGGCATTCTAGAGCAACAGGCAGATGAATTGATTGAAGTTTACGGGCAGTGGTTCATCATGGACAAAGCAACCATTAAAGAAGAGTGGGCAAGGCTCTCAGGGGTTAAAAATATCGAGGACTAACCAGCTGAAGAGTTAATAATAACAATCTTAAAATAAAAATCCGGCCTTTATTTTTTGTTGAAAAACATAAATAACACAGAATAGGCAAGCCAATAACCGCGGTCAAAAATATCGCGGACTAACCAGCTGAAGAGTTAATCATAACAATCTTAAAATAAAAATCCGGGCATTATTTTTTGTTGAAAACATAAATAACACAGAATGGGCAAGGCTATAACTGCGGTCAAAAATATCGCTGACTAACCTGCTTGAAGAGTTAATCATAACAATCTTAAAATAAAAAGCGGGTGATTATTTGTTGTTGAAAAACATAAATAAACAAGAGTCGCAAGCCTTTATCGTGAAAAACTCATAAATAATGATCAGTGACAAGACTTTACCAGCTAAAAAGTGACATTCAATAAATAAAACTTAAAATCGCCTAGTTTGCAAGCGAAATAATTGCAAAATGGTTAATTAATAGCCTTTCTTCTCGTGAGAAAAATGCGTACACTACGCCGCCTTGACCAAGAGAGATTGCTTATTATATGCGCATCGGGCAGTATCAACTAGACAACAAAATCATTTTAGCACCCATGGCAGGGGTAACTGATCGTCCCTTCCGTGAGCTTTGCCGAAAACAAGGTGCAGGACTTGCTGTGTCCGAGATGCTGTCATCGAATCCGCGCGTATGGAACAGTAGGAAGTCGAAGTTAAGAATGGACTACCATAATGAATCTGGAATTAGATCAGTGCAAATTGCTGGCTCAGAGCCTTTGGCGATGGCGGCAGCTGCACAGTTGAGTGTGCAACAAGGCGCTCAGATTATTGATATTAATATGGGTTGTCCCGCTAAAAAAGTGAATAAGAAAAAAGCCGGCTCAGCATTATTACCTCACCCTGAACTTGTGCGAGCAATTTTGGAAAGTGTGGTTGATGCCGTTGACGTGCCAGTTACTTTAAAAATTCGCACTGGCTGGGATCCCGACAGTAGAAACGGTCTTGAAATCGCACAAATAGCAGAACAATCGGGTATCCAGGCACTTGCAGTGCACGGTCGTACCAGGCAATGTTTTTATAATGGATTTGCTGAATACGACACCATAAAGAAAATTAAACAAAATGTGACTATTCCTGTGATTGCAAATGGAGATATTACCTCAGTGGAAAAGGCAAGGTTTGTGCTTGATTACACTGGCGCTGACGCCATTATGATTGGACGAGGGGCACAAGGTGCTCCTTGGATATTCAATGAAATTAATTACTATCTAACGACTGGAGAGCAACTTGCCCCTCCGGAAAAATTGGAAATTGCCCATATCCTGCTTGCTCATGTACAAGCTTTACATGGTTTTTATGGGGAAGTAATGGGACCCAGGATTGCTAGGAAGCATGTTGGATGGTATTTAAAAGAGCAAGATCAGTTAGGTCACTTTAAGCGACAATTCAATGCAATTGACTGCCCGTATGAGCAATTAAAAACATTAGAAACTTACTTAAATAAATAAAGAGTTAATAGCCATGTTTGAACAAAATATTTCTTCAGAAGCACTTACAACAACAACGAGTATTCCTGCTACAGGCCAAATAACTCAACGCCCACTTCGTGATTCAGTACGTCAAGCGGTGTCAGGTTATGTAGCGCAACTTAATGGTCAAGATCCAACAGAATTATATGAACTTGTTTTATCTGAAGTTGAAGCGCCATTATTGGATATTATTATGCAATATACTCGTGGTAACCAGACGCGTGCGGCAACTATGTTAGGCATTAACCGTGGAACATTACGCAAGAAACTGAAAAAATATGGCATGGGTTGATCCCTTATACCAAAAGAATTAATGAAGTGATCAATGATTGCTTTGGTAAAATTAACACTAACAAGGCGTGAGTTGCATTCGATCATTATTCTCACTTCACAAAATCGTATGGAACGATTTTGAACAGCTTTAGCTGACTATGAAGTGGTGAAGAACAGGACGTTCTGAATAAAACTCACAACGCAGTTAGGGATAATTTTAACCAGCAAGGGTGAACACCTTTTTAGTTCTTTTAGTATCAGTCATTATTTAATCGAAAAAGCGACTAAAAGGTCGCTTTTTTTATGCCTTGAATAAAAAGTCATTTGCCACGAAACAATCTGCTTTATCCATTACAGAACAGGGAAATCTATGCTCTTATTACCTATTAATGAACAGTTAAAAAATTTGCAGTCATGGCAGCAAAGTGTTTTCTGCATGGCACTGGCGCAACACAGCCTTTTACATTTCCAGCTTTTTTCTGAAGCAATTGAAAGTGAGCATGCGCAAACGATTGAGACAGTCAACCAGCTTTTTTGGGAAAAAATGACGGTAAAAGGCGCAAAAATAAATTTCGCCATACAACAGGATCGTTTTGAGGAGATCATTCCCGATACTCGGAAATATGATTTTTACGGCGTTTATCCGGCGCTGGATCACTGTGTTATTTTAAGTTGTGCTTTTAACAGTTTTTTAACTGAATCAAGCGATGAAGCTTTCAATGCCAGCCAAACCTCATTTGCAACGATCGCCAGTTTTATTGAATTACAAAATGGCACAGAAGTTGATGAGAAGTCATTAGTTGAACTTCCACTGATCCAATCTGAGTTAGCTTTTCAACAAATGTTACTTGAAAAATTAGACAATCAACGCAGTCCTGAGCTGATAAAATCAATCAGACAGTTTGTGTTCGATCTTGGTATGACCAATTTAGGCATCGCTTTCAATGATTAAATTTGCCTTTAATGTGTGATTTTTAACACATTATGTAAAATAAAGGGATATTTATCTTACTTTTACAAGTAATAGTCTTTACATCGGCAATATATTGATAACATACTAAAATATCTTGGAAATATAGATTTCAGTTAGTCGATTAGCAACTCAATTTTAAACAGAAATTTAAAATATAGTTGCTATTTTCTGACACACTAGCTTAATTGATATTTCGAGTGACTCGGGAATCGCCATTAAAGCTAATTCTAACACCCTATAAAAATGGAAATACTAAGATGAATAAAACTCAACTTATTGCAGATATTGCAGAGAAAGCAGAACTAACTAAAGTTCAAGCTAAAGCGGCTTTAGAACAAATGATGACTAGCGTAACAGATAGTCTAAAAGATGGTGAGCCAGTACAGCTAATTGGATTTGGTACTTTTAAAGTAAACCACCGTGCAGCCCGTACAGGCAGAAATCCACAAACTGGTGCAGATATTCAAATCAAAGCGGCTAATGTGCCTGCTTTTGTTGCCGGTAAAGCGCTTAAAGAAGCCGTTAATAAATAACAGCTCTAGCAGAAAGGATGCAAACTCACTTGCTCCTTTCTTACCCTCCCGCCTTAATCATAATCTTTTTAAACTTGTCTAAGAATCAACTTCCATTGCATCACTTAC
>JBLIEH010000094.1:0-7389 GCA_047632875.1 Psychromonas sp.
ATAACCTCAGTACTAAAGCGGATCTGTGGCTTTTTCTGTGCTGTTAGGGTGAGGATTAAGGCAATAAAAACACTTGTGTCAGGTATCGCAATGAATAATGTACTCATTATGTTAAGCATTAGTTAAACCTATGATAGCTAGCTGTTAACGCGCTGTTAATAAGCTTTAAATATACCCAAAAAGCGCAGGGAATAGCCTTTGCAATGTGTTTTTTGAACTACAATTATACTGGGTTTAAATCATAAAAAGGGGAAATATCATGAAGGGTAAAATGCTCACTGTCTTTGTCTTAATGACGGTGTTTGTTGTTGGTTTTTCTTATGCAGTTGGACCAGTGGCTAATCCGGAAGGCAACCTCAGCCAGATGAAAAATCAAACCGCTTCACAGGTAAGGTATAGACTTACCTATCAAGAAATGGATAAAAATGCCGATGGGCAAGTAACAAAAGAGGAATACCAGGGGGCTATTAAGCAACGCAGGGAAAATGCTCCTGGTATGGGCGCAAATCAAAATGCTAAGATGTTTACTTTTGAAGAGCTGGATTTGAATGGTGATGCGCAGCTTAGCCAGGAAGAGTTTAATCAGCATCTGGCAACTACTGGTCGTCGCAGGCTAAAACAGTAAAAGCAGAGATTTAACACTCAAAATAACCGGGCAGTTTATTACCCGGTTATTTTTATATCCATCAAAATAGTCGTGCTGCGTTTGTACTAGTGCTTTCAGACTTAAATACGAACATTCATTTTTATGATGAAGTGTGCGTGGTGATTTTTTGTAACAAACTTAAAGGTATTACCACAGAGGACACAGAGGCGCTGCGCGCTACACGGAGTAATGACTAAGATAGTGGTTACCAAGCTAATTATTGTTTTTTGTGCTTTTCCTTCTTTAACTCTGTGCTTTCTGTGTCCTCTGTGGTGCATTTTTTGTAATAAGCTTAAAGGGACGACCACAGAGGTCACAGAGGCGCTGCGCGCTACGCAGAGTAAAGACGCCTATATCAGTCACGTACACAATGTAATTATCCAATCCCTCTCTATTGAAGGGGATGATGAAATTAGGTCATGAACATATAATACAAACTTAAGCCCGAAGACACTAAACCCGCTCTTTTAATAAATAGATTAACTCAAGTGCTTTTTTGGGGGTTAATTCATCGGGGTCAATATCTGCCAATAACAACAGCGCCTGATTAGTTAGAGCCTCATCAAAAGCTAAGGTTGTCTGCAGCGGTTTCTCATCTAAGTGCGCTTGAGGGGGCGAGCCCAACTCTAATTGTCGAAGTTTATTTTTGGCATTATTCAGCACCTCTTTTGGGACACCTGCTAATGCCGCGACTTGCAAACCATAACTTTTGTTTGCGGCACCTTCCTGCACGGCATGTAAAAAAGCAATGCCATCACCATGTTCAACGGCATCCAGATGAACGTTAACCAGCTCGGGAATGTTTTCAGGCAGGGTAGTTAACTCAAAATAATGCGTCGCAAAAAGGGTATAGGCTTGAATTTTTTTAGCTAATTGTTCAGCGCATGCCCAGGCCAGAGACAAACCGTCAAAGGTACTAGTACCGCGACCTATTTCATCCATTAATACCAAACTGTTTTTGGTGGCATTATGTAAAATATTAGCCGTTTCGGTCATCTCTACCATAAAAGTGGAGCGTCCACTGGCAAGATCATCCGATGCGCCGATCCGCGTGAAAATTCTGTCAACCGGGCCAATTTTAGCCTGCTGAGCGGGAATGAAACTGCCGATATGTGCCATCAATACCATTAACGCAACCTGGCGCATATAAGTTGATTTACCGCCCATATTCGGACCCGTAATAATCAGCATACGACGTTTATCATGAAGGCTAATCGGATTGGCAATAAAGGGGGTTTTGCTCACCTGTTCGACGACCGGATGACGGCCTTCTTCAATCTCGATACCACTTTCAGCTTGTAAAATTGGGCGCACATAATTGAGAGTGACAGCGCGTTCTGCAAGGTTATTGAGGACATCTAACTCCGCTAACGCCTGCGCGGTTGACTGTAATTTGTGCAGGTGGGGTAATAATAAATCGATTAACTGCTCATAGAGTTTCTTTTCTAACGCCAGCGCTTTGCCCTTGCTCGATAACACCTTATCTTCATGCTCCTTAAGCTCGGCAATAATATAACGCTCGGTATTTTTCAGTGTCTGCCGGCGAACGTAATGGGCGGGCACAATATCTGATTGCGAACGGCTGGTTTCTATATAATAACCGTGCACACGGTTATAACCGACTTTCAAGGTGTTGATGCCGGTGGCTTGTCGCTCGCGAATTTCAAGTTGTTCAAGATAATCCGTTGCGCCTTTGGCAAGACTTCTCCATTGGTCTAATTCTTCATTGTAACCCTCCGCGATAACACCCCCGTCGCGAATAATAACCGGTGGATTATCAATCACCGCTTTTTCTAATAATGCCAGCAACTCCGGGTAAGAGCCCATCTCTTTATTCAGCTTAGCGACTAACTCAGCGGGCAGGTCGGCGATCAGGTGCTGGAGTTCCGGTAATAATGAAAAAGCGGTACGCAAGCGGGTTAAATCGCGCGGACGCGCAGAGCGTAATGCCAAGCGGGCAATAACGCGTTCAACATCGCCGATCTGCTTTAGGGGTTCAGCCAGGGCGGCGCTTAGATCCTGTTCGATTAATGTTTGGATCATCGTTTGGCGGTAAGTTAAGGTATTAAAATTACGGATAGGTTGATGTATCCAACGTTTTAATAATCGGCTTCCCATTGGTGTGACGGTAAAATCCAGTACTTCGGCTAAAGTGTTGTCAAAGCCGCCGGAAAGATTCTGGGTTAATTCCAGGTTTTTTCGGGTGGCTGCATCTAAAATAACACTGTCAATATTTTGCTCTAATTTGATCGATTGTAAATGCGGCAAGCTGGTGCGTTGGGTATCTTTAATATACTGCAGTAATGCGCCCGCGGCACAAAGCGCAACCTCTGCTTTTTCTACGCCAAATCCGATTAAATCCTTGGTGGAAAATTGTTGATTTAATATCTTTTTGCTGGTGGCCAGCTCAAATTCCCATTCAGGGCGGCGGCGAATGGTTTGCAGGTGCTCAATTAAATCCATGTGTTCAAAGTTTTCCGGATATAAAAGCTCGGCAGGATTAAGGCGTTGCAATTCGGCTTGCAGGGTTTCAGCATGCTGGAATTGATTAATAATAAAACGGCCACTGCCAAGATCTAAAGAAGCAATGCCGAAGACATTTTGTAATTGATAGACCGCACATAATAAATTGTCCTGACGATCATTGAGTAAGGCTTCATCGGTAACAGTACCCGGCGTAATAATACGTACCAATTTTCGTTCAACAGGTCCTTTTGAGGTGGCTGGATCACCTATTTGCTCACAAATCGCAATGGATTCCCCCATTTGAATTAATTTTGCTAAATATCCTTCTACACTATGGTAAGGGACGCCGGCCATGGGAATTGCATTCCCCCCGGTTTTACCGCGTTGGGTTAAAGAAATACCCAAAAGCTGTGAGGCTTTGCGTGCATCATCAAAAAACAATTCGTAAAAATCACCCATGCGATAAAAAAGGAGGGTGTCGGGCACTTCGCTCTTGATGGTTAAGAATTGTTGCATCATTGGGGTATGTTGTTGTAATTGTTGCGTACTTAGCGTCATAATGAATACACTTAATAGATGATAACTTTATATAATAAGAACACTTGAATTTACATATCCAATTGTATTGGGTATTTATTGGAGAAAACTTATGTTCACTGAAAGAACCGTTCAAGAGTTAGCGCAAGTCCTGGGTGATAAACTGAACCAGGCAGGCTTAGTTGTCGCGACAGCAGAATCTTGTACCGGTGGTGGCGTAGCATACGCTATTACTGAGATTTCTGGAAGTTCACAGTGGTTTGATCGCGGTTTTGTGACCTATAGCAATGATGCGAAAATACAGATGCTGGGCGTTGAAAAATTGGTGATTAAAGCCTTTGGCGCCGTTTCTGAGCAGGTGGTTGAAGCAATGGCTATTGGTGCGGTAACCCATTCCGATGCCGATATCGCCGTGGCAATTAGTGGTGTTGCCGGGCCCGAGGGTGGGACAGACGAAAAACCCGTTGGCACAGTGTGCATCTCTTGGTATAACGTTTATTCCGCCAGTAAAACGGAAACCTATTTATTTACCGGAGACCGTTCTGATGTCAGAACGCAGGCAATACGTCTTGCACTACTTGGTTTAATTGAGGCCATTGAAGTAGAATGAAGAGGCTAATATACTGATTGCTCTAGGCTGAGAATAAAAACATAAAAAGCACTTGATACTGTGTAAATCAACAGTATACTTAGCCCTGAGAACTGAGTGCATATACAGTTAAATAAAAGTACGATCACACAAATCTGGAGATAAAATGAGTCAGGATAAAAACAAAGATAAAGCATTAGCTGCAGCCCTTGGGCAAATTGAAAAACAATTTGGTAAAGGTTCAATCATGCGTTTAGGTGATGATGCAGCATCGATGGAAATTGATTCTGTTTCAACTGGCTCATTAAGTTTGGATGTTGCGTTGGGTATAGGTGGTTTGCCCTACGGCCGTTGTGTTGAAATTTATGGGCCGGAGAGCTCGGGTAAGACAACCCTAACCTTACAAGTTATTGCTGAAGCGCAAAAACAAGGTAAAACCTGTGCATTTATCGATGCTGAACATGCACTTGACCCAGCCTATGCCAAAAAACTCGGCGTAGATGTTGACAACCTGCTTATCTCTCAGCCGGATACCGGTGAGCAGGCATTAGAAATCTGTGACATGCTGGTGCGCTCTGGTGCTGTCGGGGTGGTGGTTGTAGACTCCGTTGCCGCGTTAACACCTAAAGCTGAAATTGAAGGCGATATGGGTGATTCACACATGGGTCTGCAGGCACGTTTAATGTCGCAGGCATTACGTAAATTAACCGGGAACATCAAACAGACAAATACCATGGTTATTTTCATTAACCAAATCCGTATGAAGATCGGCGTTATGTTCGGCAACCCGGAGACGACCACGGGTGGTAATGCACTTAAATTCTATGCTTCCGTGCGTTTAGATATTCGTCGTATTGGCGCGATTAAAAACGGTGAAGAAATCATTGGTAATGAAACGCGCGTAAAAGTGGTTAAAAATAAAGTCGCGCCACCTTTTAAACAAGCAGAGTTTCAGATTTTATATGGTAAAGGTATTAACCATTTCGGTGAGTTGGTTGATTTGGGTGTTAAACTGGAGTTTGTTGAAAAAGCAGGTTCTTGGTACTCGTACAATGGCGCTAAGATTGGTCAGGGTAAGAGCAATGCAAGTCAGTACTTAAAAGAAAACCCGGCATCAGCCGAAGAGCTTGGCGCTAAAATTCGCGAAGCGTTAATGCCGAAAGCAGAAGTCATTGAAGAAAAAAAAGCGGCCGAAGAGATTTAATTCAGTAAATTAACTCTGTTCTCTGCAGTCCAAGGCATAAAAAAGGCGTGATATTTCACGCCTTTTTTGATCTCGATGACTGTTCGAACGATTAAACTAATCGCCATTTTGGTAATAGAAATAATAAGCCTTAGAAACATTTTATTGATGCCGCTACCAATCGGATCAATTTCAGCATGTTATTATTGATTGCAGTTAATTCAAGAAAGGCTGTGCTTGAGGTAATAATTCACTTCCCAATAAACGCTATTTAGCTCTGCAGCATCCACTTTCACTGTCTCGTCATACCCCAAAAAAACAGTTCAGGTTAAAAATAATAGTGACAGAAGCACAAATAGTTTCATTATTAATGTAAATTAAATTGATCCTTAGTCAGCTTCTTTGTCCTTTTCAAGCGACATGCTATATTAACGCTATTTATTTTAACTTATTTGACGTTTTTTTATTCATCCATAGAATAACGGAACAGATACTTTACATGGAATAACTCATGACCAAATCAACTACTGAAATTCGCCAGGGATTTCGCGACTTCTTCGTTAAGAAAGGTCATCAAAGTGTAAGTAGTGGTTCACTTGTACCTCACGATGATCCAACCTTGCTGTTTACCAATGCCGGCATGAATCAATTTAAAGATACCTTTCTGGGTACCGAAAAAAGGGCTTATACAAGTGCCACATCCAGCCAACGCTGCGTGCGCGCTGGGGGTAAGCATAACGATTTAGACAATGTTGGTTATACCGCGCGTCATCATACCTTTTTCGAGATGCTCGGGAACTTTAGCTTTGGTGATTATTTCAAGCGTGAGGCAATTTTCTTTGCATGGGAATATTTAACCGTGGAATTGGGGCTGCCAAAAGATAAGTTATGGATCACCGTATTTGACGAAGATCTTGAAGCTGAAAAAATTTGGCTGGATGAGATAGGCGTGGCGCCTGAGTGCTTATCGCGTATTGGTGCAAAAGATAACTTTTGGTCAATGGGGGATACCGGTCCCTGTGGTCCTTGTAGCGAAATATTTTATGACCATGGTGAAGATGTTTGGGGAGGTCCTCCTGGCACACCTGAAGAAGACGGGGATCGTTACATTGAGATCTGGAATATTGTCTTCATGCAATATAACCGTCATGCTGATGGCACAATGGAAAATTTACCTAAACCGTCCGTGGATACGGGGATGGGACTTGAACGTATTTCTGCGATCATGCAAAACTGCCATTCAAACTACGAGATTGATCTTTTTCAGGGTTTAATCAAAAAAGTTGCCGAAGTAACCGGCGCGAGCGATCTTGAAGACAAGTCGTTACGTGTTGTGGCGGATCATATTCGTTCATGCGGTTTCTTAATTTGTGACGGCGTGATGCCTTCTAATGAAGGGCGTGGTTATGTTTTGCGTCGCATTATTCGTCGTGCAGTACGCCACGGTAATAAACTGGGTGCTAAGGATGTTTTCTTCTACAAAATCTATGACGAACTCATTAATCAGATGGGTGAAGCTTACCCGGAACTAGCAAAACAACGTTTATTTGTGGAGAAAATATTACGCCTGGAAGAAGAGCAGTTTGCAAAAACGCTGGATCGTGGTTTACAGATTTTAGATGGTGAACTGGATAATATTAAAGGCCAGGTGATCCCGGGCGATGTTGTTTTTAAACTCTACGATACCTACGGCTTTCCTGCTGATTTGACTGCCGACATTGCCCGTGAACGCGGCTTGGTCATTGACCAGGCCGGTTTTGATAAAGCCATGGCTGAGCAGCGCAAACGTGCGCAACAAGCAAATAATTTTGGCAAAGATTACAATCACAGCCTGATTATCGATAAAAAAACTGAATTTATTGGCTATGAAGCACTGGAAGGTGCGGCCACGGTAACTCACTTAGTCGTTGACGGCGCTTTTGTTAATACACTAAACGAAGGTCAGAGCGGGCAAGTTATTTTATCAAC
>JBLIEH010000095.1:0-7367 GCA_047632875.1 Psychromonas sp.
TATTAACGCCCGCTTCCACTACCCTGTCTAAGGAAAGAATGAATTTGAATATCCCTGCCAAGCAACCTAATGACTTACTGGAACTGATTGTAGGGGGAAGCTCTGAAACGGGTAAAAGAGAAGTCAATCAAGATGCTTTTGCTGTCAAAATACCCACATCCTATACAGAGAAAAAGCATAAAGGTATTGTTGCGAGTATTGCAGACGGCGTCAGTTGCAGCAGCAAGAGTCAGCAAGCCAGCCATACCAGCGTCACACAATTCATCAATGATTATTATTGTACGCCCGAAAATTGGGACACAAAATTATCCGCCGGAAAAGTGTTAAATTCGCTCAATTCATGGTTATATCAACACGGCAATAATGACCAGATACGCCACGACGGGCTAATAACCACCTTCAGCTCGGTCATTTTCAAATCCACCACAGCTTACCTTTTACACGTTGGGGATACGCGAATATATCGCTACCGCGACTCAGTATTAAAACAACTCAGTAAAGATCATTGCCGCGCCCAATACGGTAAAAACAGTGTTTTAACTCGTGCGCTCGGCATGGATTCGCATTTAGAAGTCGATTTCCAAACAACAGAGCTACAGCAAGATGACTTGTTTTTTTTGTCATCCGATGGTGTCCATGACTGGCTTAGCAAAACTGAACTGGCAGAACATCTTTCCACCTTAAAAGCGCAAGAATCAAGTGCAGCGCACTTCGAAAATTTGGCCAAAGCAATAGGTCAACATGCACTTGATAATGGCAGCACGGATAACCTGACTTGTTTACTGCTGAAGGTTAAAAGCTTACCGGTCGTCGCCGTTGACGAACTGCAAAAAAGATTAACCGAATTAACCATTCCGCCGGCATTGCATGAAGGTAATGAAATTGATCACTTCAAAATACAAAAAGTGATTCATGAAGGCCCGCGCAGCCATGTTTATTTGGCTATCGACAAATGGTCTAAACGATTATTTGTTTTAAAGATGCCGTCATTAAATTTCAGTGACGACCTGGTCTACCTGGATGGTTTCTCAAAGGAACAATGGGTAGGCAGAAAATTATCTCATCCGAGCATTATGTCTATTTTGCCGAAAGTGGATGGATCGCCTTTTTTATACCATATCTGCGAATATATCAAAGGTATTACGCTCAGGCAGTGGATCTATGATAATCCCAATCCCCCCTTAGAAATAGCCAGAGAGATTATCCATAATATTGTTGCGGCGGTAAGGGTATTACAACGTTCCGGGATGGTGCATCGTGATTTAAAACCGGAAAACATAATGATCTCTGTAGATAATAAAATCACCATTATCGACTTTGGCACCATTAAAATTGACAGTTTAGATGAAATATCCGCGGCACCCGCCAGCGAGGAGCCTTTAGGCGCCACTCATTATATCGCCCCCGAGTACTTGAATGAAGGGAACGCCAGTTCCGCATCGGATCTGTTTTCTATTGCGGTCATTGCCTATGAGTTATTGTCAGGACATTTACCCTATAAACCACTCAATTCTCAATCTTTAAGCCGGGCCAGAAATTCACAATGGAAATATCGCCCAATCAAGCAGTTCAGGCCTGATCTCCCCGATTGGATTGATTTAGCGCTACAAAAAGGCGCACATCCTGTTTTGGCGCAGCGTTATAGTTCAATGAGTGAATTTACCCAAGATCTTTACACGCCTAATATTAAACTGCTCAGAAGCAGAGAAGCAGCCCCATTGTTAGAGCGCAACCCGGTGAAATTCTGGCAGATTCTAAGCACATTTTTATTTTTTATTGCCTTAATGGAATTAGTCTTACTTTTGGGTGATTAAGTTTTAATAAAATTAAGAGCGTAACTGCAAGGTCACCAAGACAACACCATGATCGGTGCTTTCCCCATCACGGTCAAAAATGGGATTGATCAAGTGCCGATCGTAGGTATGGTATTCACTGACTTCGAATAAGCTTGAATGATAGTTAGCATCAAATTCACAGGATAATAAAATATAATCTAATACAGAACTCGATGCACCAAAATAATGTGTCGGTTTACGCAAAATATGCTCAGTATTATTTTCCGCTGTCTGAAATAAATCCCATGAATCTTTTAAGCAGTATTTTTCAAGATAGGCATCACTGTCAAATTTCGACACAAAACGCAGCGAATCCGTAATCAGATGGTTTAATACCCCGTCCGCCAGGGTATTATTAAAATCCCCCATCAAGATCATCGGTAATCCGGTTTCTTCGCGGCGTGCTATCATATTAACCAGTAACAGTGCGGCCTCGCTGCCGCGCTGTATAGTAGAGCCCCAGCCGCCGGAGACTTGTGCCTTCAGTTTTTCGATAATGTTTTTTTCTGTCGAAAAATCATGACTATTGTCATGTTCAAGCATCGGACGTTTAGATTTAAAATGCACCACGTAACAATCACAATCGCCGATATGCGGCAAGTTAATGGTTGCCCGTAATACCTGGCGACTGAAGGAAAAATCTTCTTTGAGTCCCATTGCAGCGGCCAGTGTTTTATCTGCCTGCACCGCTTCAATATCCACAATGGGATATTTTGAGGCAATAGCGACCACCGGGCTGCGACAAATGAAATCATCAATAACTTCCGCCTGATCCACCACTTGAAAAAACGCATAACCTTGCTCGGCTAATAATGCAGCCAATGATTCAGGGCTGAATACCTCCTGGAATCCGATGACATCGGGTTCAAATTCATTGACATAATCCGCTATCCACTTTTGTTTTTTAGCCCATTGTTCGGCGCTATAAATCCGTTCAAAATCATAATAGGCAAAAGGCGGTTCAAGATAATTGAACAGATTAAAAGTCGCTATCTTAATAAAAGGATGAGGAACAGATTCAGCTGCAGTTATAACTAATTTTATTTCAGGGGGATGATTAAATGACAAATTATTTTCTCTGTGGTGTTTAGGCCGCCAGTATAACGGAAATTGGCGCTGCCTGCAGATAAGCGCGAGTAATAAAAATAACGACTATTGTAGCGCTCGACAGGTTTTAAATCGTAGCAGCGAAAGGTAAAAATATTACCTGAGGTTTTTTATGATTAAGGATATATGCCTATCGGTCGCGCACAGCTAGAAAAAGGGCAAACAACTTTTAAGTTGTTTGCCCTTTTTTGTGTTTGAACAGCTCATATTTTTCAGTTTTTAAGCCTGCTCATAATCAGCTTAGTTGTAATACGCCTGTAAACTAAATTTTATTATCTGCGCTTAAGCTATTGCAAAAATGCCGTTCACATTCAAAGCCAAAGTTTTGTCAGACTTCCAAGCAGATCTGAACCGCCATTTGCAGATACATATTGCAGTAAAATTGGCGCAAATTGCTGCACCATGTTTGCATCCAACCCAAGCGCGCTGAATGCGCTTTGCACGCCAGCCATATCCGTTACCTGACTAAGCATTTGCGATGATAATGTAGTCGATAATTCCGCAGGTACAATACTCTTTAGTAAGGAGCTGTCGGCGCCGGACAAGTTTTGACTGGCCATTGATAACAAAGCTGCTGTACCACCGGCAGCTTGATATTCAGTCACTCCCAGTTGGCTTGTTAAGGAGCCCAATAGATCACCACTTGTACTTTTTGTGCTGACGCCGGTCATTGATTCAGCGGTCTTTATCAATGAATCGAAACCGCCGCTATTGGCTGGAGTGACTATTGTGGCAAGAGAGATCACCAAAATCAACTTGGACATTTTTATTACGTTAAACATTTGTTATCCCCTACTTTAGGTTGTTTTTTGAACTGCACTTTCCGCTAACGTTATAAACTAATTTACCGGACGATATTAAGTTTAGATGAATTATACAAATGAAAACAGATTTTAACGGATGAAAGAGCATTTTCTATGAGAATAAAAAGATGCTGGCGCTCCATAACTGCCTGAAAATTTTTCTATTTAAAGGCAGTTATAATAACCATTAACCTACAGCAATACATATACAACAATAATTAATCATAGATTTTTAGGAGGTATAACTGACTGTTTGCCTACAACTTTATGCCTAAAAATAGTGCATAATGTCAGATATACTTAATCTCTCCATTAATATTGTCAGAGCATCGTATATAGTATAAGGGCCTGTTTATCTTTCGGGATTGTTTTTGCAGCAGTTTGTAGATTCTTTATACAAGGCAGAGCTTATGCCGTGTAGTTATTCTACATAAATAAGCGATAACGCCGTAGAAAGGAGCTACAAACGCTTTTGTCTCGAACAAAAATTAACCACGAAAGATAAACAGGTCCTAGTATCAATAAATAGGAGGTTTCATGGCGGGTTTGAGCTTATTAACATTACTGGATGATATTGCATCTGTTTTAGATGACGTGGCAGCCATGTCTAAAGTGGCCGCGCGTAAAACAGCGGGTGTTTTAGGCGATGATCTCGCCTTAAATGCGCAGCAGGTAAGTGGTGTTAGAGCAGAACGAGAAATACCCGTTGTTTGGGGGGTAGCAAAAGGCTCCTTTCTCAATAAAATAATATTGGTGCCTGCCGCCCTGCTGATCAGCGCCGTTGCCCCCTGGTTGATCCTACCCCTGTTATTAATCGGAGGTTTATTTCTTTGTTTTGAAGGCGCAGAAAAAATACATGAAAAATTTTTCGAGCACGGAAAACTGCTACCTTTAGCCTTAGCGGAAAATAATAACTACCAGGATTTAATCGCATACGAAAAGAAAAAAATTAAAGCCGCGATTAGAACAGACTTTATCTTATCGGCTGAAATTATCGCGATTGTCCTGGGCATAGTACAAGAGTTACCTTTATTCACCCAGTTGATGGTGATGAGCACCATTGGCATATTGGTCACCGTGCTGGTCTATGGTTTAGTGGCTTGTATTGTAAAATTAGATGATCTGGGTTTTTATTTACAACGAAAAAGTGCAGGAAAAGGCATTCGCAGTGTCTTGGGTAACGGCCTGATCGCCCTATCACCAAAACTAATGAAACTGTTAACCATAGTGGGCACCATTGCGATGTTCTTAGTGGGTGGCGGAATAGTCATCCACAGCATACCTTATGTTCATTATATGGTTGAAAATATCATCGACAACTTACCCGTTATCGATTATGTTTCAAAAAGTTATGTCATAATAGCTAATGGTTTGATCGGTCTGATGAGTGGATTTATTGTGCTTTTTCTCGTCTCTTTAAAAGATAAATTAAAAACGATTCTGATCGACAATCATTAAATGTTATAAAATTGAAGCTGAGCGTTCAATATCAATTTAACCCCTTTATAAAATCGTTATTACGGGTTGAAATTTAAATAATACCGATAAGGAAAATTCAATGAAACTATTTCTAAAATTATTTGCGGGCTTGGTGGTTGTATTAATAGTGGCCGTTGTGCTGTTAATAACAACAATCGATCCCAATGATTATAAAGAGCAAATTCAAACGCAAGTTAAAAAGTCTATTAACAGAGATCTGACTATTAACGGCGATATTAGCTGGGCGTTTTATCCGCAGCTAGGCGTTAGCAGTGGCGAAATTGAACTTCGTAACCTTGACGGATTTAATCGTAAGAATTTGCTAAAAATGGATCAGGCAGCCGTTGGTATCGATCTTTTACCCTTATTAAAAGGCCAGATTAAAATTGGTGAAGTAACAGTCAATGGTTTGGTGCTTAACCTGATCACCAATAAAGACGGTAGTTCAAATCTGGATAATATGCAGGCTTCTGGCGACGCGTCCGCCCCACAAGAAAAAACGCCAGCTGAAAACACCAGCAGCGAGGCTGAAAAAGGTGGCTTTTTTGCACTGGAGAATTTACAGCTAGCGGGTGTTAATATCAATGATGCGCAAATAGAGATCCAGGACCTTAAGGCAGGAACAACCAACAAAGCGAATATCAAAAAAATTCAACTCGGTGAATTTGCGCTGGCACAGGAAACGGATTTGTCAGTACAGACCGAGCTGATCCTCGATAACATGCAGGCAAAATTGGATTTGCAATCGAAACTCCTGGTCGCTTCCGACTTTTCGACGATTGAACTTAAACAACTTTCTCTTACAACATTATTGACCGGAGAAGCCTTACCCAATGGGAAAGTAGAGAGCTCGATTAATACTGATATCAAATATGATCTCAACAACGCGAAAGCGGAATTAACTGATTTGATCATTAAGCTTGATCAAATCCAGTTATCTGGACAGCTTTCGGTACAAACCAAAAAGTTAACCGTAGTACGTTTCTCTCTCAAGGGAAATCAATGGGATCTGGAGCCCTATACTGAGCCTGCAGAACAAAAAGCAACGGGCGCAGCAGCAACATCTACCGAAAAAACGAGTGCTAAAAAAGTGGAACAAGAGCCGGATCTGAGCATATTAAACAGCCTGGATGTCAACGGTACACTATCCATCGACGGGCTCAAAGCATCCGGTTTAACTATCGGTAAAATTGATTCAAAAATTATTGTTAATAAGGGCAAAGCAAAACTAATGCCGTTAACTGCCGAGCTTTATCAGGGCTTGTTAACCTTAGAGGCTTCAATTGAAGAGAGTAAAGGGTTAAATAGCTACCAGATCTCGAGCAATCTCAACAATGTACAAATACGGCCATTGTTGATTGATGCAGCTGAAATTGATTTGCTTAGCGGCACAACTGACTTTAACTTCGCAGGAAAAGGGCAAGGTTTAACCACCACTAAAATAAAAACAGGGTTAACAGGAAAGGGCGATTTTAAATTATTAGATGGTGAGCTATACGGCATTAACCTTCCTCAGGAGGTACGTATCCTAAAAGCGAAACTGACCGCTGCCCCCCAACCGACTGAAGCTAATATTAAAAAAACCGATTTTGCATCCTTAACCGGAAACTTCACTATCAACAATGGCATTGTCAATAACCAAAAATTATTAATGCTTTCGCCTGTTATGCGCCTTGATGGTAATGGACTGGCCGATATTGTAAAAGAAACCTTGGATTATCGCTTAAGTGTTACTCCTTTATCAAAAAGCACTGAAAAAACCGAACAGGGCGATTTGAGTGGTTTAGTTATTCCACTGCTTATTAAGGGGCCTTTTTCTGATCCTAAATTTACTTTGGACACAGAAGGCGCAATAAAAGAGCGGCTTAATGCAGAGAAAAAACGTCTGGAAGAAAAACTTAAAAAAGAATCTCAACAAAAAATAGAAGAAGAAAAAAATAAGTTAGAAGATAAATTAAAAGGAAAACTAAAAAATCTGTTTGGTTAACAAAAGGTCAAGTTAGTCATTTTATTAAAAAAGCCCTAAAGTTATTTTAGGGCTTTTTAATAGCGACTCCCACCTCGGCCAATCCTATGAAACATTCCCCCTTAAAGCCTTAGAACCTTAGAACCTTAGAACCTTAGAACCTTAGAACCTTAGAAC
>JBLIEH010000096.1:0-7353 GCA_047632875.1 Psychromonas sp.
TAAGCTTTGATTGTATCTGTTGTTGAAAGTTTAAAATGTGAATGAGAGGATTTATGGGCCGTATAATGCTGTTTATTGCAACCAATTTTGCAATACTTGTTGTCCTGGGTATTGTTCTTAATGTGGTATTGCCATTACTGGGGATTGAACTCGATGGGACAGGAGAACTGTTACTTATTTCTGCTGTATTTGGTCTGGGAGGATCTTTTATTTCCCTGGCGATATCCAAGTGGATTGCAAAGCGCAGTGTCGGTGCTTATGTCATAGAGCAACCCCGTAACGCGCAGGAGCAATGGTTATTAGATACAGTGACAAGACAAGCAAAAAAAGCAGGTGTCGGGATGCCGGAAGTCGCCATCTATAACTCCCCGGACATTAACGCCTTTGCGACCGGTATGAACAAAAACAGTGCCTTGATAGCGGTGAGCAGTGGTTTATTGCACAATATGACTGCCGACGAAGCAGAAGCTGTGCTCGGGCATGAAATGAGCCATGTCGCTAACGGTGACATGGTCACTATGGCCTTACTTCAAGGGGTAATGAATACCTTTGTTTTTTTCTTTGCTCGGATAGCCGCACGGGCGTTAAGCCGGGGTAATGATAACCAGTTAATTTACTTTATGACGGTGATGGCGTTTCAGATAGTCTTCGGTATGTTAGCCAGTATTATAGTGATGTGGTTTTCCCGTTATCGTGAATTTAGAGCCGATGCCGGCGGCGCGAATTTAGCGGGCAGAGAAAAAATGATCAATGCCTTAAAGCGCTTACAGGGTGATAAAGTCGAAAGTCAGCTTGATGGTCAGTTAGTTGCCTTCGGTATCAGTGGTAAACGGGCAATCTCTGAGCTGATGATGAGTCATCCTCCGCTTGAAAAAAGGATTGAAGCATTACAAAGGCTGTCGCGTTAAAGACTCATGACGACTTCAGCATATGATGAATGCCTGATAGCAGATGCAGCTGCTGAATATTTTCAACTTGTGATGCTATTGGGCAAGCATTATTAATGCGTCTATTGCAGTCCAAACTCCCTCGTTTTCTCTTCATTTATCTTTGTTAACATCAATCTTATCTGTGTTTATGATAAAAAAGACGGCCATGCAGAATTCAATAGGAAGTTCATACTGCCCGGTGATGAGGATGGAGCGCAAGCGATACCTATTTGGGATAAAATCAACTTTTACATCAAGACTTGTGTTAACATTTTTGTAACTTACTCTGCACTCACTTATGTGTTCTATATTATTTGTTCTGCTGATAAGTTATACTTTTCCGGATGTTTTCATGTCAAACGATTCCAATAACGCGAATTATTTCGCAGCAACAAGAGGTTATTATTGTGCTAGAAGCTTATCGTAAACATATCGCTGAACGTGCCGAGCAAGGCATTGTCCCACAACCTTTGAATGCTGAACAAACTGCAGCATTAGTTGATTTGTTAAAAACTCCACCACAGGGCGAAGAAGCCTTTTTGGTTGACCTTTTAGAAAATCGTATTCCTCCTGGTGTTGATGAAGCGGCCTACGTTAAAGCTGGGTTTTTATCTGCTATTGCATCTTCAGAAGCTACCTCGCCAATCATTTCTCCTGAGCACGCTGTTAAGCTGTTGGGGACGATGCAGGGCGGTTACAATATTCAACCTTTGATTAGCCAACTTGATAATGAAAAGCTTGCGCCGTTAGCCGCTACCGCGCTTTCTCATACATTATTGATGTTCGATGCTTTCTATGACGTTGAAGAAAAAGCCAAAGCGGGTAACGTTTTTGCACAGGAAGTCGTGCAGGCATGGGCTGATGCACAATGGTTTTTAAAGAAACCTGCTGTTGCAGAAAAAATTACCATGAGCGTATTTAAAGTGACTGGCGAAACCAATACCGATGATTTGTCTCCAGCCCCCGATGCCTGGTCTCGTCCCGATATCCCATTACACGCTTTAGCGATGTTTAAACTTTCACGCGAAGGCATTGTTGCTGATCAAGAAGGTGTGATCGGACCGATTAAACAGATTAATGCACTTAAAGAAAAAGGTCATCCGTTAGTTTATGTCGGTGATGTTGTTGGTACAGGCTCTTCGCGTAAGTCTGCAACTAACTCAGTTTTATGGTTTATGGGCAACGATGTTCCATTTGTACCCAATAAACGTGCTGGTGGTATCTGTATTGGGGGGAAAATAGCACCGATTTTCTTTAATACGATGGAAGATTCAGGGGCATTGCCTATTGAGATGGACGTCAGTGGATTCAATAGCGGTGATGTGATTGACGTTTATCCGCATCAGGGAGTGGTTAAAAATAACGCTACCGGTGAAATAATTACTGAATTTCAATTAAAAACGAATATTATTCTTGACGAGGTACGTGCAGGTGGACGAATTCCACTTATTATCGGTCGTGGTTTAACGGAGCGTGCGCGTAAATCCTTAGGGCTTGAGGCATCGACTGTCTTCCAATTACCCGTTGAACTTAAAGCTTCCACAAAAGGCTATACGCTGGCACAAAAAATGGTCGGTAAAGCCTGCGGTACTGAAGGTGTACGTGCAGGTCAATATTGTGAGCCTAAAATGACCAGCGTTGGCTCTCAGGATACAACCGGTCCAATGACGCGTGATGAGCTAAAAGATCTCGCCTGTTTAGGTTTCTCGGCTGATTTGGTGATGCAATCATTCTGCCATACGGGTGCTTACCCGAAACCTATTGATGTTATTACCCATCATACCCTGCCTGATTTTATGATGAATCGTGGTGGTGTGTCTCTGCGCCCCGGTGACGGTATTATCCACTCGTGGTTAAATCGTATGTTATTACCGGATACGGTAGGGACAGGTGGTGATTCTCATACACGCTTCCCGATCGGTATTTCTTTCCCTGCTGGTTCAGGCTTAGTGGCATTTGCTGCCGCGACCGGTGTTATGCCGCTGGATATGCCAGAATCTGTGTTGGTGCGTTTTAAGGGCGAAATGCAACCTGGGATCACGCTACGAGATTTAGTCAATGCAATTCCTCACCAGGCTATAAAAGATGGTCACTTAACCGTTGAAAAAGCAGGTAAGATAAATATCTTCTCCGGTCGCACGCTAGAGATTGAAGGGTTACCAACACTTAAAGTTGAGCAAGCATTTGAATTATCAGATGCCTCAGCAGAACGAAGTGCTGCGGGTTGTTCAATCAAGCTTGCTAAAGAGCCTATTATTGAATACTTAAACTCTAACATTGTGATGCTTAAGTGGATGATCGCCGAAGGTTATGGTGATGTTCGTACCATTTCCCGTCGTATTGAAGAGATGCAAGCCTGGATTGCAGCACCGGAGTTAATGGAAGCCGATGACGATGCTGAATATGCCGCTATTATTGAAATCGATCTGAACGATATCAAAGAGCCACTATTAGCCTGTCCAAATGATCCCGATGACGTGAAGTTACTGTCCGAGGTCGCAGGACAATCAATTGATGAAGTCTTTATTGGTTCTTGCATGACAAATATAGGTCATTTCCGTGCAGCTGGTAATTTATTGGAGAAATTCCCAGGTCAATTACCGACCAAGTTATGGATTGCACCACCAACAAAAATGGATGCCGCACAACTTTCCGATGAAGGTTATTACAGCATATTTGGTAAAGTAGGTGCACGAACTGAAATGCCGGGTTGTTCTCTTTGTATGGGGAATCAAGCGCGAGTGGGTGATAATACTACCGTGGTTTCAACCTCAACACGTAACTTCCCTAACCGTTTAGGTAATGGTGCCAATGTCTACCTGAGTTCAGCTGAACTTGCTGCAGTGGCGGCTATTGAAGGAAAATTGCCAACGGTTGAGGAATATATGAAGTATGCTAAAACCTTGAATGCGACTGCTGCAGATACTTACCGATACCTAAACTTTGATCAAATAAAAAGTTATATGGAGAAAGCAAATAGCATTATTCCGGTGCAAGCCAGCTAACAGCTATAATTTTATAACTTAAGAAATTAAGAAATTAAGGCCTCTTTTCTGTTGATTCGTTGAGAGGCTTTTTTATGTAAATCATTATTTTATCTTTAATTTACAATAATCATAGTGCAGATAAATACCCGATATAGTGTGTATAAATGCGTAGATATAACGTGCGCCATGATACAAAATATTTTTTTATGTCATTAGTAATACAAATAAAAGTTGTTTTTTTATTTGTATTTGCTAGTATGTTTAGCTACGTTGCGCATAGGCTTTACTGATCGGATGATGAAAGGTTGGTGTGAACCCCAAATTCAATAAAGAGAATGAGTATTCCTATGTTAGAAAAAAATTTAGTTGTTGGTGAGTTTCTTATCGACACAAGTCAAAACAGTTTGATTCACACAAACCGAAAAGTTTACCTTGGTCCTTTGCGTACCTCCCTTTTACATTTTTTATGCAAAAATGTGAATAAAGTGGTCACTCGAGAAGATCTTGCCCAACATGTTTGGGGGCGCTTAGTGACGGATCATACCATTAACCAGCATATCTCACAGCTGCGTAAAAGTATCGGAACCCTAGTCCTGCATGGTTTAAATATTTCGACTATCCCTAAACGTGGTTATATTGCGCGTATGGATGGTATAGGACTTTCAGACAATCAGGTTGCTCCTATGGCAAGGGCAGAAGGGGATGCTAACTCGGTTAAAAATATGAAAGTATTGGTTGTTGAAACCGACACCCCAGAGCGAAATCTGTTAATTGAGCAATTAAATACGCTACAAGTATCTTATGTAGAATGTGTTGCAACAAGCACTGATGCGGAGCGTTCCGTTGCTCTGCAAGATTTTGATTTGATTATTGTGGATTCATTACTTATCGACCATACGGGGATCAAGTTAATCAAAGATATCCGTACAGGGAAAACCTCTGCTGCTGCTGATATCAGCATTTTAACCTCACACTTTGATGTGCAACGCGAATTGTTAGGTTTAAATAGTTTGTTAGACGTCCAGGGATTGTTGCTTAAACCATTCGAAAGTCAGCGTCTAAAGCAGATGTTAATGGTCGCTAATAAAGCCAATGTGATTTTAAAACCACAAGCTGCCTATGAGCTTGTACCAACTGATGTATTAGCCGCTTTTGTTCGACCTAAAGCAGTTGTTAACAATTAATATTAGTTGATTGCATTAAAGCTCCTACGGTGACGTTGGAGCTTTTTTTTTGCCATTATTAATATGATAGTAACGTATTTTAACTGTCATACAAGATGGCAGGGTATTAACAGGAGCTGATTTGAAAATTGTTATAAGGTTTGAAATAGAGAATGGAATTTGAATTTAGAAAAGATTTTTTTAGTGACCAATCAACAGTAAAGTTATCCATGAATCATGAAGCTTTTGCCACTTGGTTAGAGCAGGAAGGGCAGTCTATTCCTTGGGTCGAAGCGCTATTAGCTAATATTTTCGCTGTGCAGAAGCGTACTGTGACGGATTTTAAACTAGCCGGCAGCGAGTTTTCGCTGTTAATCAATGAAGCTGAAGCTCAAGTCACCAACCATAGTTTGTTAAATGATTTCGATGAAGTTGATTTAGAAGGAGACTTATCATTCTATGACCTGGAGATTGAAGCATCCTGCGGTTTCGATGATTTTATGAACTTCATTGAGTCATGGTTAGCATTTTTACGCAGCCGATAAATTTAGACTTTTAAGACTAAGGTTGCCATGCCCAGGAACGAAAACAGACCAATCACATCGGTCAGTGTTGTCAGAGCCATGCCGCCAGCGAGCGCGGGATCAATCTTATATTTATGCATAATCAGCGGGATTGTCACCCCCGCAATGCCCGCCACTGATAAATTTATAAACATCGCCCCGGCAATGATGTAACCAACGGTAATATCCCCCTTCCAGAGCGTGACTGCAGTCGCGACTAAAGTTGCCCAAATCATGCCGTTAATCAAACCGATTGCGGCTTCTTTGCCAATTAACCAACGGGCATTTGTACTGCCTATATGGCCAACCGCCAGTCCGCGAATAACCAATGCGAGTGTCTGATTCCCTGCAATTCCGCCCATACTAGGCACTATTGTCATTAAAACAGCTAGGGTTGCCATCTGCTCCAGGGTGGCTTCAAACATATTTGATACGGAGGCTGCAATAAAGGCTGCAACAAGATTTAGCGCCAGCCAAACCGTGCGCCGTTTGGCGCTTGAGAGAACCGGAGCATAGGTATCTTCATCATCATCCATGCCGGCCATACCCATCATTGTGTGCTCGGCTTCTTCGCGGATAATATCTACCACATCATCAATGGTAATACGCCCTAAAAGATGTCTGTTGGCATCCACAACGGGCGCAGAAATCAAATCATGACGTTCAAATAACTTGGCAATTTCACCGTCATCCATTTCCACTTCCAGCATTTCCGTTTTGCTGTTCATGACATGCTCTATAGAAAGAGAAGGATCAACGGTTAATAGGGTGGATAGGGGAACGTCGCCAATCAATTGATCGTCTTTATTAACCACATAGAGCGTGTCCGTGGCTTCCGGCAATTCACCTTTCAGGCGTAAATAGCGCAATACAACATCAACGGAGACATCGGCTCGTAGCGTAATAGTGTCGGTATTCATCATCGAACCGGCGGTATCTTCAGGATAGGAAAGCGCTTGCTCTACGCGATGTCTGTCCTGGGCATCCATATTGTCCAATACTTCTTGGTAGAGACTGTCTGGAATACCACGTAAAATAGACGCAAGGTCATCAATATCCATTCCTTCCGTGGCGGAGACTATATTGGTCGCATCCATTAATGCAATGATGCTATCCCTTGCATCTTCATTTAATTCGTCGAGTATTTCACCCTGCTCATCATGATCCGTCAAACTCCATAATATTTTACGTTTTGTGGGGGGGGATGATTCAAGCAGTAAAGCAATATCACAGGCGTGCATTTTATCAAGAATACTACGAGCTAATACGAACATACCGCTTTCGAGGGCTTTATCTATTTCCTGCAAGGTTTCTTGGGCATTTTGAGCGTCGGTATTTTCTAGCATTACATGACCTTATATTATTCTTCTTCTTCTAAAAACTTATTTTCTATCAGCCTAGTAACAGCAAGCATCGCTTTCTCCGCTTCACTGCCTTCTGCCAGTATTTCAATTTCCTGACCATAACAAGTCTCTAATACTAACAACCCAAGGACGCTACTGGCATCGGCTTGTTTACCTTGATGTTTGATGATGATAGTAGCATCAAAAGATGCAACTAACTCAACAAGTTTGATCGTTGCTCGTGTATGCAAACCTAATTTGTTTTGGATAGTAATAGTTTGTACGAGGGTGCTCATTATAGGTGTTACTCCTTTAAACCCTTATGCTCAATTTGAACTTGATATTTTTGTTTGTAGTTCGTGTATGCA
>JBLIEH010000097.1:0-7268 GCA_047632875.1 Psychromonas sp.
GGATATTTTATGCGTCTTGAACTAAACGAGAGATTGATACCGTCTTACTGGATATTTTATGCGTCTTGAACTAAACGAGAGATTGATACCGTCTTACTGGATATTTTATGCGTCTTGAACTAAACGAGAGATTGATACCGTCTTACTGGATATTTTATGCGTCTTGAACTAAACGAAAGATTGATACCGTCTTACTGGATATTTTATGCATCTTGAACTAAACGAAAGATTGATACGGTCTTACTGGATATTTTATGCATCTTGAACTAGAGGTTGATACCGTCTTACTGGACATGGATGGCACATTGCTTGATTTGCATTATGACAACCATTTTTGGCTGGAGTATGTACCCAGTCAATATGCGCATAAAGCGCATATTTCATTAGCACAAGCACAACATCATTTGTCCGCCCAATATGCCAAGGTAGCAGGGAGTTTAGATTGGTACTGTTATGATTATTGGAGTGCTACCTTAGGTTTAGATATCCATCAATTACAGCACCAAACAAAGCATAAAATCCAATTGCGCAGTGATACTCTGTGGTTTTTGGAATACCTGAAAAAGTCAAATAAACGGGTTATTATGTTAACCAATGCTCACCGCAGCGGCATAGCATTAAAGATGGAGCAGTGTGAAATCAGACATTACTTCGAAGCAATTGTTTCTAGTCATGATTATCAGGTAGCCAAGGAAAATAGGAATTTTTGGAAAATGGCTGCAGAGCAGCATTGCGTCGATTTTAAACAATCTTTATTCATTGATGACAGTGAAAAAATACTGCAGGTTGCCCAGCAAGTTGGGGTTGCTTATTTACGCGGTATCAAAACGCCAGATAGTAAAAAACCGGCGCAAGAAATGCAATATTTTCAGGGCATAAAACTATTTTCTGAATTATTAATACAGGAATAATTTAGTGTTATCGAGTTAAAGGTACAGATAATACACGCTTATAGTAGATAGAAAATCCGGCACAACGGGCACCGGCTTTTCTATTTTCAAGCTGTATCATACCAAGCGCATCAAATAAGTGATCAGCCTTGCTGGTTAAAATCAATCCTATCTGCGTGATGAGTTTGGAAAGGAGAATAACTACTTCCTGCAACTCATGCCTTGCTAGTGTTAATTTTTCCTATGCAATGCAAGATTACATCTTTAATGCATTTGGTATTAGAACAATTCATCGGCAGAAGTAGGGGCGTTGTCGGGTATTTCCCGGTTGCCCTCTGTGAATCTTTGGTCGTTGAAAATAGTCGTTTGATCCACATATTCGGTAGGAACAGAATCTGCGCTGAAATATTCAAACAAGGTGTTGTGATCTGTCTGGTAAGTTAGCAGCCCCGATTTTCTATCGATACGCACGGTAGAGATCTGGTTGGGCATGTCTACAGTTACCACCGGGTTCGATGAAGCCGTTTCCTGCATAAAATCTATCCAGGCAGGCTGAGCGGTTGTTGCACCATACTCACCACCATAATCTTGATCTTTATCCAGATTGTTGTTGTAGCTGGCTCGGCCTAAATCAAGATTGAAGTCATCAAATCCAACCCATGAAGTGGCCACCTTATTACCTAAAAATCCGGAAAACCACGCATCTTTGGAACCGTTTGTTGTACCTGTTTTACCACCTATATCTTGGCGGTGCAAAGCACGTCCAGCCCGCCAGCCAGTGCCATTCCAACCACTATCATGTTGCCAGCTGCCGCCTCCCCAGATCGCCGTTCTTAATAATTCACGGGTTAAAAACGCAGTTTCAGCGCTGATTGCCGCCGGTGCTATTTGCTCAGCACTGATGGGGGAGATAGGGCAAACCTGCGCACCTTTATCCAACTCGGTTTGTGGCGAGATAGCTTGTTGGATATCTTTCTGTTGCGCATAAAGTTCAGCGCAAGAAGCGCAGACAATTTTAGGCTTCGCCTGATAAATCACAGTGCCATAAGCATCTTCAATACGCTCGATCAGATAGGACTCTATCTTAAACCCGCCGTTGGCTATAATGGCATAACCTGTAGCGAGCTTTAATGGCGTAATAGAAGCAGAGCCTAACGCTATGGTGTTATTTTGGGGCAGATTCTTTTTATCAAAACCATATTTTTCCAGCTGATTGGAAACTTTTGTTAAACCGAGATCCTGTACCAGACGTACGGAGACAACATTTTTTGATTGTCCTAGGGCCTGGCGCAAACGAATAGGGCCTGCATAAACCTCTGGCGAGTTTGTTGGTCTCCAGGCTCTGCTTCCTGTCCACTGATTAATAGGAGCATCATTCACCAGGGTGGCCATGGTATAACCATTATCCAGTGCTGCAGAGTAAATAAAGGGCTTGATATTGGAACCCACTTGCCGCTGCGCTTGGGTCGCGCGATTAAATTTACTCTGTGCAAAACTAAAACCGCCTACCATAGAAGTAATGGCACCATCCTGTGGATTGAGAGAAACAAATGCCGCACTGACCGCAGGAGATTGAGATAACTCTAATTTTTTTGCAACTTCACGCACCCATATTTGTTGACCTACGGCGACAATGTCAGATGCTTTTTTAGGCTCTCTTCCTTGTCTGGAATTGGTAATAAAGGGTCTCGCCCATTTTAAACCATCCCAATCGATTTCTTGTAACTGACCCTGGCTTTTTTTAGTGAGCACTTTAATTGCCTGTGCTGCAACCTCGATCACCACCGCAGGAACTAGGTCACCAGAGTCAGGCGTTTTGCTTAAACTTGCGATGATAGCCTCAGTACTCCAACTTTCTGCCGGCGCTTGCCATAACACTTTGTTCGCACCGCGGTAACCGTGACGTTTATCATAATCATGCAAGTTATTAAGTGTTGCTTTATTGGCGGCTTGCTGGTCAATTTTATTGATCGTGGTATAAACATTAAAACCATCATTGTAACTACGTTCAGAACCATATAGTTCAAGTAATTTGTTACGCGCTATTTCTGCTACATAATGTGCTGATAGGGTTATCTCCGCGCCATGGTATGTCGCCGTGATGGGGCTTGCTTTTGCCGTATCGTATTGATCTTGAGTGATGTAGTTTTCGGATAACATACGGAATAAAACAACATTACGGCGCATCTCTGCATTTTTAGGTGAAGAGATAGGATTTAAATTCGAGGGTGCTTTTGGCAAACCGGCCAAGAGGGCCATTTCTGCTAAGCTTAACTCTGAGACATCTTTGCCATAATAAACCTGAGCGGCTGCGCCGATACCATAGGCGCGTTGTCCTAAAGCAATTTTATTTAAATAGAGCATCATAATTTCATCTTTAGTTAATATCTGTTCGAGCTGAACGGCAATAAAAACCTCTTTAATTTTACGGATGAATGTTTTGTCTCGGGTTAAAAAGAAATTACGTGCGACCTGTTGGGTAATAGTGCTGGCACCTTGTGTTGCTGAACCACTTGAAGCCCAGACGCTTGCTGCACGGAGAATACCAATTGGATCGATTCCATAATGCTGGTAAAATCGACTGTCTTCTGTGGCGATAAAAGCATTAGTAAGCATCTCTGGAATATCTTCTTTGGTAAGAGGAATACGGCGTTTTTCTCCAAATTGAGAAAGCAGTTCACCATCAATGCTGTAAACTTTCATCGGCACCTGTAATTGAATATCGGTAATAGTGGCAACATCGGGTAAATCAGATTTCACGTGATAATAAATGGCGACTATGGTGCCAATACCTGCCAAGCCGATAAAAATTGAAAATAATACCAAGCGTTTAATCCATTTCATCATTTATACGTACCTTAGACTTTTGCTATTAATTGATTTAAGTTGTTGCTAGTTCACAATAAGAGAACAGTATATAGTGATATTTGTGTAGTTAAAGAGGGAATTGTGACCTCATACCTTGGAACTTATTGATTTTAGAATTAACATCAATCATCAAGAGCCGAGTATCAACGTATTAAATTTATTTTAACAGGGATGTTATGTTTAAAGGTCTAAAAAAATCAAATGCATTGATCGGAATTGACTTTGGCTCAAGTGCAATTAAAGCAATTGCACTGTCTGAGGGTAAGGGCACCTTTCAAATAGATGCGGTTGCTGAAATAGCCGTTGAAAAAGGTTTGATTGTTGATCATCGCTTTGAAGATATGGTTAAATTGACGGAAGTTATTAAGCAATTACGCAAAAACTTCCCCGCTTCATACAAAGATGTCGCGGTTGCTGTCAGCGGTGCAGATGTTATTACCAAAGTCATCTCAATGAAGGCTACTTTAAATGATCTGGAGTTGGAAAATCAGGTTGAAATTGAAGCCGAAAATAGTATTCCCTTCCCCTTAGATGAGATATTTTTGGACTTTGAAGTTATCACCGGCAATACAAACAACCCCGATTTAAAAGATGTTTTAGTGAGTGCGGCACGAAAAGAAACCGTACTATCACAGGTAAATTGTATCGAGGATGCAGGATTACAGGTGAAAATTGTTGATATAGCAAGCCATGTACTGGCGAGATCCTCTGAGTTGCAATTTTCCCGTGAAGATTTCGATAAAGGTATTGCGGTTGTTGATATTGGTGCCGCACAAATGACCTTAAACATCTTGCATCAAGGTAAAGTTATATTCTCACGTGCTAAAAATCATGGTGGGGCTGTGTGCACAAAAATGATAGCTGATCATTATGGTTTAAAACTGGATGAAGCAGAAAAAGTTAAAGTTGAACGTGAATGGCCGATCGATTGTGATATTGATGTCATTGCTCCCTTCATTACGATGACGGTTAATCATTTGCGCTTTGATCTGCGCATGTTTACCAATGCACCCAATAATATCGGTGTTGCGAAAATTATTCTGACGGGTGGTTGTCAACTGTTGCCCGGATTAGCGGCTCAAATACAAGAGGAGCTCGAATTAGAGACTGAAATTGCCAACCCGTTCTTGGGCTTTGAGTACAAAAACCCATCGGATAAAATTTTGCTTCATCAATTTTCCGCAAAATATATGATGGCCTTAGGGCTCGCATTAAGAGGAGGGGGAAATGTCTAATATAAATTTATTGCCATGGCGGGATGAGCTTAAAAAGAAAAAGAAAAAAATGTTTTTAATTTTTTTAGGCCTAAGTGCTGTTTTAATCTTGGGAGTTTCTTATTTAGGCCGGATATATGTTGAGCTATTAATTGACGCACAAAACCAGCGCAATCAATACTTACAGGTCCAAACTACTATCTTAGACAAGCGCATTGCAGCTGTCCGTCAAATCCAAAAAGAGAAAGCGGAGCTTGAACGCCGTATTAATCTTATTCAAAAATTAGAAGAAAAACGTAATTATGCAACGCATCTTTTTAATATATTGCCGCAAGTTGTTCCAACGGGTATTTATTTAAATAGGATCTCCTTTGCCAACGGACAAGTTGATGTTAATGGAATGAGTGAATCGAATAATCGCTTGACTAAAATGACCAGAAATATTGATAGTTCGGCCTGGTTGGAAGATGCTTATATTAGCTCGATCGTTTCTGGACCGACAAAACCTATTAAACTGAGTCAGTTCGTCATGAAATTTGTTGTCGTTCCTGAAAAAAAGGCGGGGGAATAATGGATTTAAGTGAAATGGATTTTGAAAATGTCGGCAGTTGGCCGGCGCGATACCGAGTCGCATTTATTGCTTGTGTTTGCGCAGTGTTAAGTGGTGCCTTTTTTTATTATATCACCCTGCCGCAGCTGGATAATTTGGAGCGGTTTGCGGAAAAAGAAGTGGCTTTAAAAAGCGAGTTCAAGGTAAAGGCCGCACTATCTTCGCATTTAGAAGAGTACCGTGCGCAACTGGTCGACATTAAGGTTGTTTTTGAAGGATTGCTTAACAAGTTACCCAGTAATGCTGAAGTTGCTAGTTTGCTCGACGATATTAGTTTTATTGGTGCCGATAGTGGTCTGCAGTTTAAAAGTATTAACTGGGGAGTGAAAAAAGAGGGCGAACTTTCGACTGAAGTGCCTATTAGTATTCAAGTTGTTGGTCGTTATCAAGAGCTGGGGAATTTTGCGGCAGACATTGCTGCGCTGCCACGCATTGTTATTTTGGACGATCTGACATTAGCGAAAGGTCAGCAAGATTTAATGACTTTAAACGTTATTGCTAAAACATATCGTTATAAGGAGATCCAAAAATGAGGTTTTTTATCATTTTGCTCATGACTTTGCCCCTCTTCTCATGCACGGATGCCGATATTGATGATTTAACTCGCTTTGTTGTTGAAACTAAAGCGAAAATTTATCCTCTTAATGATAAAGTACCCACTTTTAAAAAAATTGATCCCTTAATCTTTACCCAACAAGGTAGCCGTAATCCTTTTAGCGAACCCAAGGCTGAAGTTGCCGCGCCTGTCGTCAATGCACCTAAGAGCTGTCCTCAGCCTAATTTTAATCGCAAAAAACAAGCCCTGGAGATGGTCTCGCTGGATAATTTGACCATGCACGGAACGGTATCGGTCGATCAAGTACTCTGGGCGCTGGTGCAGGTTTCAGGAGGAGAGTTATACAAAGTTAAACCCGGCTATTACTTGGGGCTAAACCACGGTAAAGTCGTAACAATAAGCGACGATAAAATTGATTTATTAGAGTTAGCCCTGGACCGGGATGGCTGTTGGCAAGAGCGGATAACACAAATTACTATACGCTAGTCTAAATGATCTTAAAACAGGGATGGAATAAGCGTCATGAAAATATCACATTTAAAAAAATTATTGAATATTTTGCCGCTGGCATTATTGTTTTACACCAACATTGGATTTGCCGAATCACAACTCGGTAAGCTCGATATTAATCCTCTCGTGGAGGGTAAATTTGAATTGCGGTTTACATTCAACGAATCTATTAGCGGCTATCAGGATAAATTATATTATCGTCCCAACAAGTTAGTGATTGATGTTGAAAATGCGAGCTCCGTATTAGCCTTAAACCCTATTAAAATTGATAAAGGGGGAGTTAATAATGTAGCAACCGAGAGGACAACAGAGGGCTTGCGTTTAACTATTGCCCTGGACACTTTGATGCCCTATCGTATTGTGCAGGAAAATAGTCTTCTTTTTGTGCGTTTTGGCAATACTGCGCAGGATGTCGTTGAAAGCTCTCAACAGGAGCTTGGTCTGGCGGTCGCAGTTGCTCAAAACTCTGGCAGCCAAACAGCCAAAGCAGCAACAGAAAAGGTTGATACATCTGCTCTTTCCTCCCCTATGGCAACACCTAATGGTTACGTTAACAGTATTCATTCTCTTGATTTTAAACGCGGCCCAGAGGGGCAAGGTAAATTATTAGTGTACCTTGA
>JBLIEH010000098.1:0-7242 GCA_047632875.1 Psychromonas sp.
AATATAACGATGTCGGCTATTAAGCCTAATAGTTAAAACAAGAGCATACTAGAACTCAGCACTACCACTTTAATTGAAGTCACTTGACCGCAGTAAAAAAAATGTTGAACTAATATCGTTTTGAGCATCACCTTGTTTTTTTTAGTAACCGCGAATAAAAAAGGCCATCTCAATTGATACAGTTTTTTGTTAAATGGGTTAGGTACTTCTATTAGTGAGCTTTTTATAATATTGTTCTTATACAAAATTACATCGCCTTCATTCAAGAAAGCGGCCTTTTAAATACTAGATGAATGACATGATTTAGTGGCCTAAACTAACTTTAGACCTTACTTTTTCAGGTTAATTATTGGATTGGAAAATATATAGATGAATAATATTCCTCTAGTCGGTTATAGCGATCGACTGTCTGCTCGGCCTGGTGATGCAATCTCGTTCAAGGTTTCTTCACAGGTGAAGAGTTCCATATCAGCAAGACTGTTTCGATCGATCAGCGCTGATCCTAATCCAGATGGCGCGGGAATTGTTGAAAATGATGCCTCAGAGTATTTTTCTCCAACCTCTATTGTTGCAAAAGAGCAGCCTTTTTATCCAGGCTCTTATGGCCTGACAATTGATCAATTGTCAGCTCACCCAAAGTCCGTTATTACTCTTTCAGCCCTAGTTTACCCAACTCTTACGGGTGAACACGAGCAAACAATAATGTCATTAGGTAATGTAGAAATATGTGTTGATGAAAGTGGTTGTGCTGCTCTTAAAGTTGGTAATTGTCGAGTCTCAGTCAGTAGAGCAATGAATTTAAAGCATTGGTATCGAATCAACGCGAGTGTTGGGGTCGATGGAACGCTATCCATCTTGCAAGAACCCGTGGAGTATCACTTTACGGCTCCAGTGCAGACTACTGTTGAAAACACGGATGACGGAATCTTTTCAGGTTATGTCTCAATTGCTGCGAGGGTAACGAATAAAATAGCATCGAATTACTTCAATGGAAAAATTGAAGCACCTAAAATTGTGGTTGATGGTCAGGTCCTAGCTTCCTGGGACTTATCCGAAGAGATTTCATCGCAGAATGTTAAGGCCTTACTTGGCCCTGATATTGCGCTCCAAAACTTTCCAACGCGTGCCGTAACAAGTTCTGAGTGGGACGGATCGGAAATGTGTTGGCGTCACAAACCGTCCCACTATGCGGCTATTCACTTTCATGAAGATGACATCTATGACTTCGAATGGGAAACCAGTTTAACATTTAAAATCCCACCTAAAATGTCGTCGGGCGTTTACGTCATGCGAATAGAATGTGATGGAAACCAAGATGCTATGCCATTTTATGTGTGCCCACCTCTGGGTAAGCGCAGTGCAAAGCTTTGTGTTCTTATTCCTACGTTTACATACGCTGTCTATGGCAATCATGCGCGCCCAGACTACGATATCAGTTGGCAACAACGCATAAAAGATTGGAGCGCATATCCCTACAATCCGGCTGAATACCCTCATTACGGATTATCGACCTATAATTGTCACCCTGATGGGTCAGGTATTTGCCATGCCTCTCACAGAAGGCCACTACTTAATCTTCGGCCCGGTTATATTACCTTTGGCGATACGCCGTGTTCAGGGCTTAGACACTTTCAAGCCGATAGTCACCTGATTAGCTGGTTGCACGCTAAAAATATAGAATATGACGTTATAACTGATACCGAGCTTCAACATGACGGTTTAAAGGCCATAGAAGGCTATAAAGCCGTCGTAACCGCCACGCACCCTGAATATCATACGGAGCAAACACTGAACGCACTGCGTGATTATCGCGACAACGGTGGAGTTCTGCATTATTTAGGTGGGAATGGATTTTACTGGCGTGTAGCGCGTCATGTTGAAAATGACAGTTTACTAGAAATTCGACGGGCTGAAGGGGGAATTCGCGCCTGGGAAGCTGAACCTGGCGAGTATTACAATGCTTTCGATGGAACCTATGGTGGTTTATGGCGCCGCAATGGTCGCACGCCACAGGCACTTGTTGGCGTGGGCTTTACGGCTCAGGGTGAATTCTACGGGTCCTCTTATCAGCGTAAATGCTACGCCCCAGAATTCGATTGGGTATTTGATGGAATTGAGGGGGATGTGCTGGGTGATTTTGGTTTCAGTGGAAATGGCGCCGCTGGATTTGAGTTAGATCATCTTGACAAGAACTTAGGTTCTTTGACAGAAACGACTTTATTGGCACAATCTGGCAGTCAAAATAGTGAATTTGTTTTGGTGCCTGAGGAGCAGCTTACTCATATGAGTACATTACACGGAAGAGCCAATGAAGATATCTTAACCGCAGATATGATTTACTTTAAAGTGCCTGGCGGGGGAGCTGTTTTCTCAGTAGGCTCCATCACTTTCTGTGGGAGCCTGCCATGGAATAACTATAATAATAATATTTCAAGGCTATTAGAAAACGTTCTGTTTAAGAGTATCAAAAGTTGAATGAGCATACATTTGATTTGAATCACTATCTTTTTATGACTTCTTTTCTCTTAAATGAGAATCGACTGCCCGTTATATTAAGAAAGTTGTCAATTTCTACAAAAAAATTAAAAATGGTGAATTTGAAAACTGTTTTATCGATGAAGATGGTTATATTAATCTACTTCAACTTGATTATGGCTATTTACAGAAAAGCTCTTATGTCGAAGAGGATATTGTTAATCCTCAAAGTAACATCTATAAAGACCTCCTTAAAGCTCTAAGTATTGAAAGCTTTAAGGAGTAGAGTTTCTAAATCGTCTTTTCATTAACCCAAGATTCAGTCGATTCAATCAAAGCTGTCATAGCCCCTGGCTCACTCACTGAGTGGCCAGCATCTTGAACCATTATAAACTTCGCCTCAGGACAGGCTCTATGAAGTTCCCACGCTGAAAGAGCGGGACATACAACATCGTAGCGACCATGAACAATAATGGCAGGAATGTTTCTGGTTTTATCTATACCTCGAAGTAATTGTTCTTCAACTTCGAAGAATCCACCATTCGTAAAATAATGACATTCAAAACGGGCAAATGCTTGTCAGAAATCATCATCAGCAAAGTCATCCATTGCATTCTGGTCTTGATAAAGTTTATTCTTAGAAGCCTCCCAAACTGACCAAGCCTTAGCAGCTTCTTTTCTCACTTGCGGATTTTCATCGGTGAGGCGCTTATAAAAAGCAGCGATATAATCGTGTCTTTCATTTTCAGGAATGGGGGCAATGTATTTTTCCCAAGCATCTGGATAAATGAAACTAGCATCTTCTTGATAAAACCAACGAAGTTCTTTTTTCTAAGCATAAAAATTCCGGGAAGAAAAAGTGCATTGACTCGAACTGGATGTTTTTGAGCGTAGGCCAGTAATAATGTTGATCCCCAGCTTCCACCAAAGACGGCACAATTTTCAATTTCTAAATGCGCTCTAATTTGTTCGATATCACTGATAAGATCCCAAGTAGTATTTTCACGAAGATCTGCAAAAAGGGGTCGATTTTCCACAAACCCGTTGATCAATCAGAACTATGCGGTATTTTTTTGGATCAAAATAACGTCTGTAATTCGCACCAATTCGGCCGCCTGGTCCACCGTGAAGAAAGACAACAGTTTCACCATGACTATTTCCACATTCTTCGAAGTGGGCCGTATGAATTTCTGAAACTTTAATCGTTTCATCGTTATATGTTGTTATCTCTGGATACAGGTCTCGCGTAGAGCAAATTTATCGTGTCATTTAGGATTCCTTTGGCTAAAAATCATAACATGATCATATTAATATCACCTGCAAAAAAATAGATTGTGACACACCGGCTCCTACGAAAAAGTTCAACGAGCCGCTCTTTCAAAAAAAGACAAAAGCTCTTTTTGAGGATTTTAAAAAGTGCACAGCAAAAGATTTCTCTAAACTTATGAAGTATCTTCGGATTCTTTCAGCGTTATTTTTAAAGAGGACACAGGTGCCAATAACAAGGTGACTGTGTTTTATTATTCCCATCAAGTATGGTGACATTAAAAAACCAAAAAATTTAGAATAATCGAAATTAATGACCTGTGTTTTTTCTTAATCAAAATATAAAAGTATGAATTTTCAAGTATGGAAGCCTATTGACTTATTTCGTTATTAGGTTTTTTTGACGATAGGGCATTTTCCAAATTTTATTGTCATACTCATGTTGGAAAGCATTCTAACGACGGTCAAATAACCTCTAATAACTACATTGTGTCTGAGAGAGTTAGATCAGATCACGTGGAATAATAATTTCCCTATTTTTGTATTAAGAGTTCACGTCGAGAGTTTGGTTATTATTATTAAAATAATAAGCTTCCAGATTGTCGTATGCACGCTAATGTAGACTTTTAACAAAATGTGCACCAAACGAGATCATCGTCTAACGGTTAATAAGTGATTTGATAAATTATTACTAAACTCTTGTCTTTAACAATAAAACATGGATAGTGCTATACTCATCATTAAAAAACATAAGAGGAAAATGCGGATGAAATTACAAAAATGGCTAGGTGTCATTGTTGCTAGCGCAGTATTGATATCAAGCAACTCATGGGCACAAAAAGCAGGTGGCACCCTAATTCAGATAGTTCAACCTGAACCTCCTTCGTTGGCCCCTTATTTATCGACTTCTGGACCAATCGGACTGGTTGCACCTAAAATTTATCAGGGACTTCTTGACTACGACTTAGACTTGAACGTCGTTCCCGAACTAGCCAAAAGCTTTGACGTCAGTGAAGACGGATTAACTGTTACTTTTAAACTACAGAAAGGCGTAACATGGCACGATGGTAAGCCTTTTACGTCAGCAGACGTTGAATTCACAATTATGCACGTTCTGAAGAAATTTCATCCGCGTGGCCCGAATTCTTTTAAAGAAGTGACTGAAATTCAGACACCTGATGAGCATACTGCAATATTCAAATTAGCTAAGCCAGCGCCCTACATGATGCGAGCTTTTTCTGCTTACGAGTCACCAATGGTTCCTAAGCATTTGTTAGAAGGTACGGATATTCGGTCAGCTAAGCTTGGCAATAACCCAGTTGGAACAGGGCCATTTAAGTTTACTGAGTGGAAAAAAGGTCAATACATAAGACTAGATAAGAACGAAAACTATTGGAAAGAAGGTTTACCTTTGTTGGATAGAGTCGTTGCCCGCGTCATACCTGATGCGTCAACCCGAACTGCAGCAATGGAAAGTGGTGAAGTGCATTATGGCGCTTACGGCGCAATTCCAAATGTAGACGTTGTACGCCTTCGTAAGATGGATAGCATTGGTACCACTACTGATGGCTATTCGATGATAAACCCAATGGCATTGATAGAATTTTCTGTCAACAAAGCACCGTTTGATAAGGCAGCAATTAGGCAGGCAATATCGCTCACTATTGACCGTCAGTTTTTAATCGACAACATATGGTTTGGTTACGGCAAGGCTGCAACTTCCGCTCTGTCATCTAACTTTGAACCAACTGGTTTGTATAAAGCGTCAATTAACTATCCTGCTACTCCGAACGTATCTGCTGCAATTAAACTGCTTGAAGATGCGGGATATGCTGCAGATAGCAACGGTGTTAGAGCTAAAGCTGTTCTAGACTTAATTCCTTATGGTGAAGATTGGCGTCGTGCAGGTGAATATGTAAAGCAAGCATTGCTCGAAATCGGTATCTCATTGGAGTTACGTTATGAAGATGTTCCAACTTGGATCAAACGCGTTTACGGTGATTACGACTTCGAAATGAATATGAATTACTTTTACCAACTACCTGATCCAGTAATTGGTGTTCACCGTCATTATGGAACTGATCAAATTCGTAAAGGCACGCCATTTGTTAATTCGAGTGGTTACAGTGACGCAGGTTTAGACGCGTTATTGGTTGCTGGTGCAACTTCGGCTAATCGAGAAGAAAGAATTCAGGTTTATAATGCGATTCAGGATAAATTGGCAGTCGATATGCCGGTAGTCAACTTATTTGAAATGCAATTTATTACTGTGTACAGCGAAAAGCTAAAGGACCATGCGTTTTCAGCAATGGGTTCATATTCGTCTTTTGATCGTGCATGGCTTGATCAGTAATTCGAACGACATATTGAATTACTTGAAATAATAATAAAAAAATAAGCAATACGACCCTCCTGCAACACAAATGCAGGGGGGTTCTTACCAGACTGGTTTAACCCTGTTAAAGTTAAGCTACGCATTTAAAAAATAGAGTATTAAATTTTGAATCAATTATTTTTCGGGCAAGACTAAACTTATGAGTCTCGCTGCGACACGCGTTCGATATGTATTAAAAAGACTAATTCAGTCTATACCCGTAGTAATTGCTATTTTAGTAATTAATTTCTTTCTGCTGCACATGGCCGAAGGTGATGCTGCTGATGTATTGGCCGGTGAGGCTGGTTCAGCAACACCGGAGTATATGGAACAACTTCGTGAGAAATTTGGACTAGATAAACCGCTACCGGTACAACTGGCAGTCTACTTGAAAAATGTACTTAGTTTTGATTTGGGCTATTCATTTAGGCATGGTATGCCTGTCATAGATCTAGTAATGGACCGGTTTGTCCCTACCTTGTTATTAATGGTATCAACCATCGTCATAGCCGTAGGACTTGGTATTATTTTAGGTTTAATAGCTGCCTCTGGACTCAATACATGGCGCGATAACCTGATTTCTGTATTTGCATTAATTACCTATGCAACCCCGCTTTTCTGGATTGGCTTAATGATGATTGTCATGTTTTCACTGAAGCTTGGCTGGTTTCCAACCAGCGGTATGGAAAATGTTGCTGCATTTTATGAAGGCTGGGATCGAGTGAAAGATATAGCGCATCATCTGGTAATGCCAACCGTTACCCTTTCTCTATTTTATCTTGCCTTATACACAAGATTGATGCGTGCCTCGATGTTGGAACAAGCGGGCATGGATTATGTTATTACGGCCCGTGCAAAAGGTTTAACTGAAAGACGTATCGTGTTTGTGCATATTCTGCGCAACGCTTTGCTGCCAGTGGTGACAATGGCGGGTGTACAAGTTGGTGCATTAATTGGGGGGTCGGTCATCGTTGAATCTGTTTTTGCATGGCCAGGCCTTGGCATGCTTGCCTATGAGGCCTTGTTTGCCCGAGATCTCAACTTATTACTTGGAATATTTCTATTATGCGCTTTGCTGGTAGTAGCAATCAATTTAGTGGTTGACGTGATTTACTCTTTTCTCGACC
>JBLIEH010000099.1:0-7208 GCA_047632875.1 Psychromonas sp.
TGAGCTCTGCGAACCCTGTTCCATCGCCAGCGTTTCGCACAAACTAATCGTCAGTATTTTGCACAAGCTAGGCTATTAAATCCAGAATAATCCCTGTTGACTGACCTCAGAAGGGATTTTTTCGTTTAAGCGTTTGTTCTTCGAGAATCCCGTTTCAAAGCATAAAAAAAGGGACCCATATTGGATCCCTTTTTGTTTAATAGCTTAATGTTTTTATAAAATATATCGGCTTAAATCTTGATCTTCGAGCAAATCATCTAATATGTTAGCAACGTAATTTTCATCAATGCTAACTGATTCACCTTGCCGTTCTGAGGCTTCATAGGAAAGTTCATCCAGAATACGTTCCATTAATGTGTGTAAACGACGCGCACCTATATTTTCGGTCGTTTCGTTTACATGCCAGGCAGATTTAGCTATTTTATCTATACCATCTTTAGTAAATTGAAGCGTGACACCTTCTGTTGCTAATAGCGCTTGATACTGTTCACTTAAGGAAGCTTTAGGCTCGGTTAATATTCTCGCCAGATCTTCTTCTGTCAGTGCGTCTAACTCAACCCTGATTGGCAAGCGTCCCTGTAATTCGGGAATAAGATCTGAAGGTCTAGCAACTTGGAACGCGCCAGATGCGATAAATAACATATGGTCAGTTTTCACCATGCCATGTTTAGTACTGACCGTAGAACCTTCAATTAAAGGTAATAAATCACGCTGTACACCTTCTCTTGATACGTCAGGACCAGAGCTTTCACCACCCTTACAAATTTTATCTATTTCGTCGATAAATATAATACCGTTATTTTCTGCTGAAAATAGCGCTTTTTCTTTAAGATCTTCCGGATTCACTAATTTTGCAGCTTCCGACTCGATCAGTAGTTTCAACGCCTCTTTTATTTTCATTTTCCGTTTTTTAGTTTTATCCTGACCTGACATATTTTGAAACATGCCCTGCAATTGATTAGTCATTTCTTCCATACCCGGAGGAGCCATTATTTCGACTCCTATTTGTGGGGCAGGCAGATCTATATCAACCTCTTTATCATCCAATTTACCTTCACGCAGTTTTTTACGGAAAGACTGTCTTGCTGCGCTATCTTCTGTTGTTGCATTTTCCCAATCATTGCCTGTTTTAGCAGGTGGAATAAGTATATCTAAGATCCGATCTTCAGCTAAATCTTCCGCTTTATGGGAAACCTTTGCCATTTCTTCTTCGCGTGTCAGTTTAATGGCGACATCGACTAAATCACGAATGATAGATTCTACTTCTTTACCAACATAGCCTACTTCAGTAAATTTGCTTGCTTCAACTTTGATAAAAGGAGCATTAGCTAATCTTGCTAAACGGCGAGCAATTTCTGTTTTGCCTACACCAGTAGGACCGATCATCAAAATATTCTTTGGGGTGACCTCTTGACGCATGTCTTCATCAAGTTGCATACGGCGCCAGCGATTACGAAGTGCAATAGCAACAGCTCGTTTGGCATTGTCTTGTCCAATGATATGGCGATCTAACTCATGTTTAATTTCTTTTGGTGTCATATTCGACATAGTTATATACCCTATTTTTTACTTTCAGTCGTGATTTCGTCAGAGAAATCAATACATTCAATGGTGTGAGTTTCATTAGTAAAAACACAAATATTGCCTGCTATAGTCAATGCTTTTTCGACAATTGTTTTCGCATCTAAATCGGTGTTTTCTAACAATGCAGTCGCTGCCGATTGTGCAAAATACCCACCCGAGCCGATCGCCATTAAATCATTTTCCGGTCTTACCACATCACCATTACCCGTTATAATGTAAGAAGAGTTTTTATCCGCCACTGCTAATAGCGCTTCAAGTCTGCGTAACGTTCGATCTGTACGCCAGTCTTTGGCTAATTCGACTGCTGCTCGTTCAAGATTACCCTGGTGTGCCTGCAGCTTAGCTTCAAAACGCTCTAACAGGGTGAATGCATCGGCTGTACCGCCAGCAAAACCCGCTATTACTTGATTGTTATAGAGTCTGTGAACTTTACGCGCGTTACCTTTCATAACCGTATTGCCAAGAGACACTTGACCATCACCACCGACAACAACTTGGTTGCCACGACGTACTGAAACAATGGTAGTCATATTTTTACCTTATAAAGAGAATGGGCCGTAAAAAAATAGGCACTATTAATACTTAATATATGTGGGGGATAATTTGTTTTTCAAGGGATAATGACAATTCCAATAAATAGATATTTGATGGAATTGTCAAAAATTAACGTTAGATGACAAAATGAATGATTTTTTACAACTGTTTATACTTAACGCCAGTACCAAATTTGGCAACCGTTAATTTTAGCGCGTTGCAATTTATGACGGTGTTTCTCTGCCAGTCTTTTACGTTCATAGGGTCCTAAAATAACTCGATACCAATTACCTGTTTTTATTACTTGGCTGGTTAAACCTTGGAATGCAATTTTAGCTTTGAGTGATTCTGCATCGCCCTGATCGCGGAATGAAGCACACTGCATTTGATAAGGTCTGCTTTCTCCTTTCTCTTCAGGTATATCAACGGTTATTTGCTTGGTCTTAAGTGTATTTTCATATTCCCAGATAGGCTGAGGTTTTTCGGGTAAAGCGTCCACTTTTTTCTGTACCGGTTTATTAACTGTTGGCACTGCGGGCGGTTTTTCAACTCCAAACATAAAAAAACCAATAAATCCCATGATCAGTAAAACTGCTACAACAGCTAAGTAGGGGATCCCTTTATTAGCTGCTGTTTGTTTTACCGCCGTGCGTTTACGTGTAACACCTTTTTTGGGCGCCCTTGTTTTAGCCGGTTTTCGTTTGTTGTCGACTGCCATAGATTACATCCGCTCCAGCGTATTAATTCCTAATAATGACAAACCTTGCTTGAGGGTTTTAGCGGTTAGCCCAGCCAATTTTAGGCGGCTCTGTTTTTGTGCTTCCGTTTCCGCAACCAAAATAGGGCAAGCCTCGTAAAAGCTTGAAAAGAGGCCGGCGAGTTCAAACAAGTATGAGCACAAAAAGTGTGGCATCCCCTGTTTAGCAACTTGGTTAATAATTTCATTAAATTGGATCAGTTTATTGGCAAGATCTATCTCTTTCTCTTCGGTTAAAGAAACCGTTGCAGTGACACCGTCCATTTTAATACCGGCTTTATTAAAGATACTCACCACTCGAGTGTAAGCATAAAGCAGATACGGCGCGGTATTACCTTCAAAACTTAACATGCTATCAAAACTAAAAGTGTAGTCACTGCTGCGATTTTTAGAAAGATCGGCATATTTAACCGAAGAAATACCCACCACAGAAGCGATATGGCGAAGCTCCTGTTCAGGCATATCTTTATTTTTTTCTTTAACTAACTCATAAGCACGCACTTCAGCTTCTGTGAGTAAATCCGCTAATTTGGCGACCGATCCTGAACGGGTTTTAAAGGGCCGGCCATCTTCTCCCATTACTGTCCCGAAGGGCATATGTTCAAGTGAAGTTTTTTCATTAACAAAACCCGCTGAACGGGCAACTTCAAAGACCTGTTGGAAGTGTAAACCCTGGCGGGCATCTACAAAATAAAGAATGCGATCTGCATTGAGTTCATTTTGGCGATAACGCATCGCGGCGAGATCCGATGTTGCATAGAGGAAACCACCATCTTTTTTCTGAATAATAACAGGTAGCGGGTCGCCTTCTTTATTTTTAAAGTTATCTAAAAAGACACATTTAGCCCCTTGGCTTTCCTGTAATAAACCTTGTTTATCAAGTTCAGCAACAATCACCGCTAACTGATCGTTATAAGTACTTTCTCCCCGTACGTCAGCGCGGGTCAGGCTGACACCTAAACGATCGTAAGTTTCCTGGCAGTGTGAAAGACTCGTTTCATTAAATTGTGCCCACAGTTTTAAACACTCTTGATTGCCGCCTTGCAGTTCAACCACTAAATTCCGTGCCCGCGTTGCAAAATCTTCTGATTCATCAAAACGTGCTTTTGCGGCGCGATAAAATAGCTCTAAATTAGCCAGGTTATTTTCAATAGGCTCACCTTTAGCCCGTAATTCTTCCATGTAAGCGAGCAACATACCAAACTGTGTGCCCCAATCGCCGACGTGGTTTTGACGTATAATTGTATTGCCTTTAAATTCCAAGGTGCGCGCGACTGCATCACCAATAATTGATGAGCGCAGGTGGCCCACGTGCATCTCTTTTGCCAAATTTGGCGAGGAATAATCTACTACTATGGTTTGCGGATTCGCTTCTATCTGCACATTTAATTTTTCATCTGAATAGGCACTATCAATCTGTTTTTCTAAGAAATTAGGATTAATAAAAAAGTTAATAAATCCAGGTCCGGCTATTTCCATTTTTATGACTAGTTCTGATTCAGGAATGTTGGCAAGGATCAGTTCAGCAAGACGGCGCGGATTTTGTTTGGCAGGTTTTGCTAACATTAATGCTAAATTATTTGCGTAGTCACCGTGGGATTTATCTTTGGTGCGATCAATATTGATGCGAGGCTGGATATCCGCAGGAATAATTTGTTGTTTTATGAGGCAAACAATAGCTTGCTCGAGTAGTTGCTGGATATGCACTTTCATAGATAAATCACCAATTGATACGGGCCAATAATAAGCGCAGATTCTACCGTTTATAAGCGATGAAGACTAGAGAAAGGGCTTTTAAATAAATACTTGAGGGAAATTAGGTTATTGACCGTAAGCTAATAGTTGTAAAAGTATCACATATATTCAAATTCATGACTGGCCATCACCACATTGTGTAAGGTTTCCTCTTCTTGATTGGTTAGTTTATCAAGCGCTATTTCGGCTTCTATGGTGGGGGCATTATAGGCTGCGGTCTGTATTAACTCTATCAGTTGTATATCAAAGTTCATTGCCAAAGCGACAACCTCATCAATTGATAATTCTGCTTTTAATGCCATCTGCTGACATTTTATCGGAAAATCGTGATCAAACCCGTTGTCTAACCCGGTTTCTAATAAGCTGGGCGGGGCCTGCTGCTTATATTGATGCAGCTGCAGGTAAGATAGTTGCTCTTTATTTATCATAAAATCGAGTAACAATTTCACTTTCTCATTATTTACCTCAAAGCTAAGTCGACGATAAAAATCAGCTAGTGCCCGATGACATTCCTCAATGTAAGAAAGGAAATCCTTAACAGGTTTAAAGTGCATAACAAACTCCTCAACATGGTAGGTGCTGAACACTGCCAATATTGTCGTTCTCATTAATTTTTCCGCTTAGCGAAAATGGTTTTTCAGTATCATAAAAAACAGTTGAATAAAGTTTAGCTAACCTTTTTCAAAATAAACATAAAAAACTCAATTTTTATGTTTATTTTATTTAACTTTGACTGCAACTGCCTATGCTATTTCGAGACGAGCGTAAGCGGTCATTAACCATTTACTGCCCACGCCCATAAAATTCACTTGCAAACGACTGTTTTCTCCGCTGCCCTCCTGTGCAATAACAGTGCCTTCTCCAAACTTGGGATGTTTTACCTGCTGGCCAATGTTAAAGCCTAAAATATCCTGGTTTTCGCGGGTAAATGCGGGCTGTTTAATAGTGGGTTGCTGGACTCTTCGTACCTGAGTTTTAAGGCGGATATATTCAATATCCTGTTCCGGAAGCTCACTAATAAAACGAGAAGGAGAATGAAATTTTTCTTGTCCGTATAAACGGCGACTTTCCGCATGACAAAGGGTGAGTTTTTGCATCGCTCTGGTCATTCCCACATAACAAAGGCGACGTTCTTCGGCTAAGCGCACTTCATCTTCAGCGGATTGCTGCCCGGGAAACATGCCTTCTTCCACGCCGACCATAAAGACTTGCGGGAACTCTAAGCCTTTTGCTGCATGCATGGTCATTAATTGCACGGCGTCATCAAATTCATCGGCCTGGTTATCACCTGACTCTAAGGCTGCATAGGCTAAAAAGGCAGTGATCTCATCCATATTCTGCTCTTCAGCGGGGATCACAAAGGATTTAGTGGCGGAAACCAGCTCTTGTAAATTTTCTATACGACTGCGTGATTTCTCACCTTTTTCATTTTCAAACATGCTATGCAAACCGGAGTGACGGACAACATGGTCAACGGTCTGAAATAAAGGCAGCTCAGATGTTTCACTTTGGAAACGGTTTATCAGTTCAATAAATCCGGATAATGAACTTTTCGCGCCTGCACTCAGTTGTTTCTGCTCAATTAAAAACAGACTAGCCTGCCACATGGTATACCCCTGCTCACGGGCACAAAGTCGAATTTTATCCAGTGTTGTGTTACCAATTTTACGTTTAGGTTTATTGATAATACGTTCAAATGCAGCATCATCTTGATGATTGTTGATTAAACGCAGATAGGCGATGCTGTCTTTTATTTCTAAACGATCGAAGAAGCGCTGACCACCATAAATATGGTAAGGGATCTGCTGCGCCATTAATTGTTCTTCAAAAAGACGAGATTGTGCATTGCTGCGGTATAAAATGGCACACTCAGCCAGCTTTTTACCGCTATTTTTCCATGTTTGTAACTGCGAGGTAACATAACGCGTTTCATCATAATCATTAAAGGCGCTGTAAATGGCAATCGGCTGCCCATCTTCACCACTGGTCCATAACTCTTTCCCTAATCTGTCACTATTATTTTTAATCAGGTGGTTAGAGGCATTTAAAATATGTCCCGTTGAGCGGTAGTTTTGCTCTAAGCAGACAGTGACCGGCTCAGATTTTTCTCTTAAAAAACGTTGAATATTCTCAACATCAGCGCCGCGCCAACCATAAATTGACTGGTCATCATCGCCCACTATGGTTAAATAACTGTTGTTATCCGTGAGCAGGTTTAACCACGCATATTGCAGTTTATTGGTATCTTGAAACTCATCGACCAAGACATGACGGAAACGCTGCTGGTAATGCAATAACAGAGAAGCGTTGTTTAATAACAATTCGTGAGCGCGTAATAATAATTCTGCGAAATCAACTAATCCGGCAAGCTGACAAGCCTCTTCGTAGGCCTGATAAACCTGCAGGCGTTGTTTTTCCTGCTGGCTATAACCAACCTGGATATGTTTGGCCCGTAAACCCTCGTCTTTTTTATCGTTGATATACCATTGTAATTCTTTAGCCGGGTAATATTTATCATCTAAATGCAGACTTTTGATAATACGTTTAATCATCTTTTGCTGATCATCGCTATCAATTA
>JBLIEH010000100.1:0-7174 GCA_047632875.1 Psychromonas sp.
CGAGTTCAATATCCATCGCTTCTAAATTTTTGGCAAGAGAAGCTTTGCCACTCATTTTACCTAAGGCATAACTGCGTGAACGGGCGAAGCGCTCGGGAGTTAATGCTGAGATATATAATCCCCCTTTCCTATCACCATCAGCATGTATTCCGCTGGTTTGGGTAAAGACATCAGCCCCCACTATAGGAGTATTATCTGCAATGCGTTTGCCTGAAAAATTTTCCACAAGGCGGCTTAAATTATTAATTTCACTTTCATCAATATTCACCGTTTTACCCAGTTTATCTTGTAAAACCACCGCAACTTCAGACAGCGATGCATTACCCGCGCGTTCGCCTAAACAGTTCATTGTGCAATGGATCGATGACACGCCGGCTTTTACGGCAAACATGGCATTGGCCGTTGCTAACCCGTAATCATTGTGCGGATGAAAATCAAAATTCAACGTTGGGAAACGCCCGACCATATCCGTTAAACTGTCGAACACTTCATCGGGAGACATCACGCCCAGGGTATCGGGCAACATAAAGTGCGCGATCCCGCTATCCTGTAATTGTTCAACCATTTGATAAACATATACAGGACTGTCTTTATATCCGTTTGACCAGTCTTCCAGGTAAATATTGACCTGTAATCCCTGTTGCCGGGCGTAGCTTACCGTCTGCTTAATATCTGCGATATGCTCAGCAAGTGTTTTTCGTAACTGCTCGCTACAATGTTTCAGGCTGCCTTTGGCGAGAAGATTTAACACTTTCCCGCCGGTATCGGTTATCCAGTCAACGCTTAAGGTATGATCAACAAAACCTAATACTTCTATTTTGTTAAGGAATCCTTCACGGTTCGCCCAGCTGTTCAATTTTGTAACGGCTTCTTTTTCGCCTTCGGAAACTCGCGCGGAAGCCACTTCAATACGATCTATTTTTAATTTCTGTAATAAAGCTTTAGCAAGACTGACTTTTTCAGCAGGCGTAAATGAAACGGCTTGAGTCTGCTCCCCATCACGTAATGTTGTATCCATTAACTGAACAACGTTTTCTCGGCTCATAGCCTTGCTCCATTAAATTTATCTAGATGATCATTTGTAAAAGTAAAAAACTTATTTGATTAAAACGCAGCTTTAATCAGATAAATTTTTTACAAAAAAGGCGCAATAAATGCGCCTTTTAAATTATCTTGCTTTTCAGAAGATAAAAACGACTATTTCCATAACCAGGGTAAAGTTTGTTTTTGTTTTTCTTCAAAAGCAGTGATTTTATCTTGGTGCTTTAATGTCCAAGCAATATCGTCAAGACCGCCCAATAAAGATTCCTTACGAAACGGATCCACTTCAATATGAATCACAATGCCGCCTGGTGTGGTTAACTTTTCAGCTTCAAGATCAACCGTAAATTTAACGCCTTCATTCGCCGCGATCTCAGCCATTAATGCAGCAAGTTCATCTTTGCTTACTCTAATAGGCAGAAGAGCGTTTTTAAAACAGTTAGTGTAAAAAATATCAGCGAAACTGGTTGAGATAACAGTATTAAAACCATAATCAGCGATTGCCCAGGGAGCATGTTCGCGCGAAGAGCCACAACCGAAGTTATCTCCCGTCACTAAAATTTTGGCACCTTTAAAGACAGGTTTATTAAGCTCAAATTCAGGGTTAGGGGTAACATTATCGGCTAGAAAACGCCAATCATGAAAAAGGTGGATACCAAAACCCGTACGCTCTACTTTTTTCAAGAACTGCGTTGGAATAATCTGGTCTGTATCAACGTTACTGCGATTCATTAATGCCGCAATACTAGTATGTTTTTTATAAGCTTCCATTATTGTTCCTTTTATGCCCAATCTCGAATATCTACAAAATGTCCGGCAATAGATGCCGCTGCAGCCATTGCAGGTGAAACAAGGTGAGTAAGTCCATTCTTACCTTGACGACCTTCGAAATTACGGTTTGAAGTAGAAGCACTACGTTGACCGTCTGTTAATTCATCACCGTTCATAGCAAGACACATTGAACAGCCTGGTTCACGCCATTCCCAACCGGCATCAAGAAAAATCTTATCTAAACCTTCAGCTTCTGCTTGTTCTTTTACAGGGTAAGAACCAGGGACTGCAATCGCCTGAACACCGGCTGCAACGGTTTTGCCTTTAAGCATCTCGGCAGCAGCACGAAAATCTTCAATACGACCGTTAGTACAAGAGCCTAAAAATACAATATCAATATTAACATCGGTCATTTTCTGGCCGGCTTTAATTTTCATATATTCAAGGGCATTTTTACAAGCCTGTGCTTTAATCGGATCATCAAAATCAGTGGGTGCCGGCACGATTCCATTCACTGAGATCACCTGTTCCGGTGAAGTCCCCCAGGTAACCTGCGGCGCGATATCTTCAGCTTTAAAGTTGATTACTTTATCAAAATCAGCACCCTTATCAGAAGGCAGCGTTTTCCAATAAGCAAGAGCCGCATCCCAATCTTTGCCCTTAGGTGCAAACTCTTTGCCTTCAAGGAAGTCAAAGGTTTTTTGATCCGGTGCAATAAGACCTGCACGAGCGCCCGCTTCTATTGCCATATTACAGAGAGTCATACGACCTTCCATAGTCAGGTTAACAACTGCATCACCAGCAAATTCAATAACATAACCAGTACCGCCGGCGGTACCCGTCTTACCGATAATAGCCAATGCAATGTCTTTAGCCGTTGCATGTTTAGAAAGTTTCCCGTCTACATTGATAAGCAAAGTTTTTGATTTTTGTTGTTGTAAGGTTTGTGTTGCCATTACATGTTCAACTTCAGAAGTACCGATACCAAATGCGAGTGTACCAAATGCGCCGTGTGTTGACGTATGGCTATCACCACAACAAACAACCATGCCAGGATGAACAAAACCATGCTCCGGCACAACGATATGGATAATACCGTTGTTAGCGCTGCTCATATCGTAAAGGTTTATACCATGTTCTTTACAGTTAACAGCCATCGTTTGAATCTGTTTTGCTGCGATAGGATCAGCAATTTCGGCGCGACCTTTTGTCGGTACACAATGATCCATCGTGGCTAAAATACTGTGCGTGTTGCGCACACCACGATTTTGCAGTTTAAGGCCTTCAAATGCTTGTGGACTGGTCACTTCATGCATTAGGTGTCGGTCAACAAACAGAATTGGAGAGCCTGACTCTGGTTCATAAACCAAATGTGCATCCCAGATTTTTTCATACATTGTTTTAGTCATTATTTTCCTTACCACCCTCTATGCTTTTACTATTAATCCCTACGATCCCATAAGATAAACCATATAACAGTCACTGGCAGATATAGGTAGTTTTGTTCCGTTTAGAAGATTTATTCTAATTGATCGATGTCAATATAACAATATAGCAAGATCAAATACCGCATTCTAGTTAAATTTGTATTCAATTTTAAACCTCATTGAATACAAAATAACATATGACTTTGAATCAATATGTTAAGGGACGATATGATCAAAAAAAAATCCATATTAATCACTTATTTTTGATTTTATAGCTCTTAAAGGGGTTCCCTATGCAATTATTAAGAATATCTATTCATTTAAAGTCAATATTTATAACTGCACGGAAAATGTGAATATCAATGGCAGATTAGCCATTAATTCCGTAATATAGTCCCTCTTTAAATCAATAATATATAGGTTGCACCGATGCAATTTGAAATAATTACGACAACAGCACAATTGCATGATTTTATAACAACCCTTGACGGCAGCCCGATTTCACTTGATACAGAATTTGTCCGTACCCGTACTTATTTGGCAAATTTAGGCTTATTACAAATATCACAAAATACAAACATTACTCTAATTGATCCTATTGCGGTTGGTGACCTTTCAAGTTTTTGGCAGGCGATTGATAATAAAAAACTAATTTTGCATGCCAGCAGTGAAGATTTGGAAATTATACGAGAGCATAAAGGTGATCTCAATTTCACCCTTTTTGATACCCAAATTGCCTGTTCTTTTCTCAACCTGGGCGCATCTCTGGGTTATGCCAAAATGGTTGAAACATTAGAGGATGTTATCGTTGACAAGGGAGAATCACGAACAGACTGGTGTGCACGTCCTTTAAGTGAAAAACAAATAAATTATGCAGCTGTGGATGTATTATATTTACAACCTTGTCTGGAGCAGCTGCAGCAACAACTTGAAAATAAAAACATGTCCCATTTTTTTGAGCAAGAGTGCCAAACTATGCTTGATCAAAAAATGGTCAAACAAGATCCCGATAAAGCCTATAAATCCCTTAACAATTTATTTAAATTGGATCGTCAGGGATTGGCTATTATAAAAGCGTTAGCAAAATGGCGCTTACTCACCGCACAGGAACGTAATCTTGCGCTTAACTTTGTGGTAAAAGCTGATCACCTGTGGTTATTGGCCTATTACCAACCTACGACTTTAGAAGATCTGCGTCGTTTAAACTTATTACCCAATGAAATTCGTATTCATGGACAACAGATCCTGACCATCATTACCCGGATACTAGATCAAGACGAAAGTCTTTATCCGCCTCTGGTGAACCGTTTGGTTGATTTTCCCGGTTACAAAAGCACCATGAAAGCAATGCGTGATAAAATTCAAGGTTGCGCTGAACAATATGATTTACCCCTTGAATTACTTGCCTCTAAACGTGTTATTAACGAATATTTAAGCTGGTTATGGAAATTAACCGATCTGCAAAAGCAAACTGCAAATAAGCCCAAATTGTTAACGGGCTGGAGATTTGAATTAGTCGGACACCAATTCGAACACTAAACTCAAGTTGAAATACTCCGTGATAAGATTCATTATCTAGCGGCATATATTGCCAGACTAAGCCATGCTAAAATTCTTACATTCATGCAGATAGTTGATATCTGCATTGCTTTAATCAAAAGGAAAACATAATGAGCACAACGCTATCTTGGAAGGAAACCTTCCGTAGTTATTTAGATAAGCGCTTGTTATGGGTCTTTATGCTTGCCTGTTCAAGCGGTTTTCCTTGGGTTTTGATTGGCTCCAATATGTCGGGTTGGTTAAAAGACGCCGGGTTAACGCGTGCCGCGATAGGCTATTTTGGATCAGTATTTACTGTCTACGCCTTTAATTTTCTTTGGGCCCCCTTAATCGATCGCGTAAAACTCCCCATCCTTTATCCAATTTTGGGTCAACGCCGCAGCTGGATCTTTCTTTGCCAGACATTCATTTTGGTGTTGACACTGTTGATCGCAGGCACGCATCCTGCAACTAATCTGATGCTGACTTCAATGCTTGCATTAGGCATTGCAATCGCCTCTGCCACACAGGATATTGCCATTGACGCCTATCGCATAGATACCTTTCCACGACACCAAACCAGTAAACTACCGCAAGCTGCTGCGATGGCGGTCATAGGTTGGTGGACGGGTTATTCGCTACCGGGCTACTTCGCCTTTATGAATGCTGACAGTATGGGCTGGAATGGTGTTTACTACGGGATGGCTGCAGTAGTGGGACTGTTAATGTTGTTTACCCTTTTTGTTGGGGAGCCAACAACTGAACGCGAAACATTGCAAAAAGAAGCCGAAAAGAAATATAACAAGGTACTTAAGTCCAAATTCATGACTTTCTTAAGCGTCACTGTGCTTGAGCCTTTTTGGGATTTCTTTAAACGCAATGGTCTTAAAGTCGCACTCACTATATTGTTATTTGTTTTCTTATTTAAAATTGGCGAAGCTTTTCTTGGTCGGATGTCAATTGTTTTTTATAAGGAGATTGGCTTTAGCAATGAGCAAATAGGTCACTATTCAAAACTCATTGGCTGGGGAGCAACTATTTTCTTCACTTTATTGGGCAGCCTATTTAATGTTAAATTTGGCATTGTGCGCGGATTAATGATTGGTGGTATTGCTATGGCCGCGAGTAACTTGATGTTTGCATGGATAGCACATGTGGGCCCCAATGAGCATCTGTTCTTGGCCACCATACTGGTTGATAATTTTACCACTGCATTTTCAACGGTTGCTTTTGTTTCATTTTTAACCCTGTTAACTGGCAGTGCATTTTCTGCCACCCAATATGCCCTGTTGGCTTCATTAGGCAACCTGGGACGTACTACGCTCGCGTCATTTAGCGGTCAACTGATCGATTTCCTCAATGACTGGTCAACATTTTTTATTATCACTGCATTGATGGTTATCCCGAGTTTGATTATGCTCTATTCTTTACGTCACTTCTTTGACCATGTTTCTGATAAACACAGGAGCAAAGCAAAAAGTAAAAAGCAAAAAGAATTAGAGGTTGAAGCAAATTAAAAGCGCTTAAAACTGATCGGAACTTAGCGTAAAAGTGCTGTTTTATGCCAGCTCAAAAGTGAGGTATGAAGGAGCGACTTGAAGGAATGAGTGAAACGGTTATGTTAAGAGAATCATCAGTTGCAGCTTAGCTTGAGCAGAAAAATAAACCACCTTTGAAAAAACAGTAAAAAAATGCAATTATAAAATTGCATTTTTCGCAGGGCTTCGCCACTAAAGCAGACGAGTAAACACTCTGTTCATTTTCAAAGGCAGGATGAATATCTAGCCGATATGCGTCAAGCCACCCATGTATTGTTGTAACACCTGCGGGATTTCAATACGGCCATCTTCGAGTTGATAGTTTTCAAGCACAGCAACCAAAGTACGCCCCACCGCTAAACCTGAGCCGTTTAAGGTATGTAATAACTCCGGCTTTTTAGCGCCTGTAGGGCGGAAACGCGCCTGCAAACGGCGAGCCTGAAAATCACCAACATTTGAACAAGATGAAATTTCACGATATTGGTCCTGTGCAGGCAACCACACCTCCAAGTCATAGGTTTTAGTTGCGCCAAAACCCATATCACCGGTACACAAAACCACTTTACGGTAAGGTAACTGCAGATTTTTTAATACTTGCTCTGCATGCCCGGTTAACTCTTCTAATGCAGCAAAACTTTTGTCAGGATGCACTAACTGCACCATTTCAACTTTATCAAACTGATGTTGACGAATTAACCCACGCGTATCACGACCATAGGATCCCGCTTCACTTCTGAAACAAGGGGTATGGGCAGTTAATTTAAGCGGTAACTCAGATTCATCATAGATCATATCCCGACTCATATTAGTCAGCGGGACTTCAGCCGTTGGGATAAGTGACATCCCAATGCCTTCTTC
>JBLIEH010000101.1:0-7174 GCA_047632875.1 Psychromonas sp.
AATGCCCATCTCGGCAATGATATTCCTGATTAATTGCTTGAGCTTCTAAATTCTCAAGCAAGGTTTTTTCACTGTCGAGTGGATATTCAATCCCGTTGACTGTGATTATTTTACCCATAACGGCTGCATGCAACAGGTTTGCTGGTAAGCGCTTTATAACTCAAAGGTACTGAGATCTTCACTATCAACTTTGCTGTTAATTTGCCCAACCAGATAGGAACTAATTTCCGTTTCTTGCGGTGCAACTTGGACATTATCACTGACCAACCAATTATTAATCCATGGAATCGGATTACTCTTAACTTCAAATGCAGGAGCATAACCAATTGCCTGCATCCGCAGATTAGCAATATATTCAACATACTGGGACAAGATTTGTTCATTTAGGCCAATCATTGAGCCATCTTTAAACAGATACTTAGCCCAATCTTTTTCCTGCTCTGCCGCTTGTAAAAATATTTCCCGACCTTCAGAAAAACATTCAATGGCAATCTCAGCCATTTCAGGGTCATCTTTTCCATCGGCCCAAAGGTTTAAAATTTGTTGCGTAGAATTAAGGTGCAGGGCTTCATCCCGGGCAATTAATTTAATTATTTTTGCATTACCTTCTAATAGATCGCGTTCGGCAAAGGCAAATGAACAAGCAAAAGAAACATAAAAACGTATGGCTTCTAAGGCATTAATTGAACAGATACAAAGGTAAAGTTTTTTCTTAATGGCGCGCAGGTTTAGTTTTTCAACTTGGTCTTCCAGGTTGATATAATCAATGTCAGTTTGTTCCAATCCATGCAGTTGCATGAACTGCGTGGCATGGATTAACGCATCATAATAACCGGCAATATCCGTCGCACGCTTTTGAATCTCTACGTTGGTGACTATATCTTCAAAAATTTCACCGGGATCGGTAAATAAATTACGTAAAATATGGGTGTAACTGCGACTGTGAATGGTTTCAGAAAATGACCATGTTTCAATCCAGGTTTCGAGTTCTGGTAATGAAACTATGGGCAGCAGAGCAATGTTAGGGCTACGGCCCTGAATTGAATCTAATAATGTTTGGTATTTTAGATTGGAGATGAAAATATGCTGCTCATGATCCGGCAGGTTTAAAAAATCGATACGATCACGGCTTACATCAATCTCCTCTGGTCGCCAGAAAAAGCTTAGTTGCTTTTCAATTAACATTTCAAATACAGCAAAGCGTTGTTGGTCATAACGCGCCACATTGACTGGATTGCCAAAGAACATGGGTTCTTTCATAGCATCATTAGGGATTGTAGAGAAAGTTGTATAAGCCATAGAATGCTCCAGATGAACTTTTTATTTATGAATAAAAAAATATAAAATATTATTGTTGTTGGCGATTATATGACTTGCTAAGCAAGTTTGATTATAACCAATAGAATGCTCAGCTTATAATATTAAGCGAGCATTTTTTGTCGTTAATAGCTGATTATATCTTACATGCACCGCCAGCACAGTCATCCGCTTCATCTATGACGTTTTCATCGTCTGCACCATCGCGGGTATTGTGGTAATACAATGTTTTAACACCCATTTTATAAGCAACCAATAAATCTTTCAAAAGATTCGTCATGGGTACCCTGCCATCGGAAAAACGTTTTGGATCGTAATTGGTATTCGCTGAAATTGCCTGATCGACGAATTTTTGCATTATACCCACTAACTCAAGATAACCTTGGTTATTTGGTATGCTCCATAATAACTCATAGTTTTGTTTGTATTTTTCATATTCAGGCACTACTTGTTTCAAGATACCATCTTTACTGGCTTTAACGCTCACAAAACCCCGTGGTGGTTCAATTCCGTTAGTCGCGTTAGATATTTGACTGGATGTTTCAGAGGGCATTAATGCCGATAATGTAGAATTACGTAAACCGTGTTTTACAATATCACTGCGCAGAGTTTCCCAATCGAGGTGATACTGTTCATCACAAATATCATCCAACGATTTTTTGTACGTATCGAGCGGTAATATTCCCTGAGAGTAACGCGTTTCGTTAAATTTAGGGCAGGCGCCACGCTCGATAGCCAGTTTGTTAGAGGCTTTCAAGAGGTAATATTGAATGGCTTCAAAGGTTTTATGGGTTAGATTGTTGGCGCTGCCATCTGAGTATTTAACCCCATTTTTAGCCAAATAATAAGCGAAGTTGATAACCCCAATGCCTAGCGTACGACGTGCCATACTGCTGTTTTCAGCCGCTTTGATCGGGTAATCCTGGTAATCCAGTAAATTATCTAATGCGCGCACTGCCAGTTCAGCAAGCTCTTCCAGCTCATCAAGTGAATCAATCGCCCCTAAATTAAGCGCTGATAAGGTACACAGGGCAATTTCACCTTCCTCATCCATGATGTGCTGCAAGGGTTTAGTCGGCAAAGCAATTTCAAGACACAGGTTACTTTGACGAATAGGGGCAACCTTACTGTCAAAGGGACTGTGGGTATTACAGTGATCGACATTTTGAATGTAAATCCGGCCTGTACTGGCACGCTCCTGCATCAAAATAGAGAACAACTCAACGGCTGGAATGCTTTTTTGACGAATCTCCGGATCACCTTCGTATAAATTATATAAACGCTCAAATTCATCTTGATCTTCAAAGAAAGCATCGTATAAACCGGGGACATCCGAGGGACTGAACAAGGCGATATCTTTTTTGTCGATCAGGCGTTGGTAGAATAAGCGACTGAGTTGCACCCCATAATCAAGATGACGTATACGGTTGGATTCAATACCACGGTTATTTTTTAAAACCAATAAAGATTCAACTTCCAAATGCCAAACGGGGTAAAAAACCGTCGCTGCACCACCACGCACGCCACCCTGCGAACATGATTTTACTGCGGTTTGGAAGTGTTTGTAAAAGGGAATACAACCCGTATGGAAGGCCTCGCCGCCTCGAATCGCACTGCCTACAGCGCGAATACGTCCGGCATTAATACCGATCCCTGCGCGTTGTGAAACATATTTAACAATCGCGCTGGATGTCGCGTTGATCGAATCAAGGCTATCACCCGCTTCAATCAATACGCAGGAACTAAATTGACGCGTCGGAGTACGTACCCCCGACATAATAGGCGTGGGTAATGAAATTTTAAACTGTGATGTCGCATCATAAAAACGTTTTATATAAGATAAACGTATGGCAGGTTCATAATCTGAAAACAGGCAGGCTGCCACCATCATGTACAGAAACTGTGCGCTTTCATAAATATCACCGGTGACACGGTTTTGAATGAGGTATTTACCTTCAAGCTGTTTTACTGCGGCATAAGAAAAATTTAAATCACGGCCATGATCGATAAATGTTTCCATCTCTTCAAATTCTTGCTTGGTATAGTCTTCAAGAAGATGCATATCGTACTTGCCTTTCGAGCACATTTTACTGACGTGTTCAAATATACTTGGCGGCGTAAAACGTCGATAAGCTTTTTTACGTAGATGGAATACCGCAAGATGTGCCGCTAAATATTGATAATCTGGCGATTCTTCTGAGATAAGATCAGCGGCCGCTTTAATAATAGTCTCATGTATATCATCGGTGCGGATACCGTCATAAAACTGAATATGTGAATTTAATTCAACCTGAGAGACCGAAACATTTTTTAAGCCTTCTGCCGCCCAAGTGATAACCCGGTGAATCTTATCAAGATCAATGCTTTCTCGTTTGCCGTTTCGTTTGGTGACAAATAGGTTTTTGTTCATTCAGGTTACCTTATTAGCTAGCGACAACTGTGTTACTTAACATGCAGTTTTTAATAGTGTTACTCATTGGTCAAAAACACAACATATTGTGTTTAATAGCGAGAGGTGACACAAGATAAAGCTTTTTAACTTTTTTTCAAGCAAATGTTTTTAGCTTTGCAGTGGATAAAATTGTGGATAACTGGAGCGCAAAAAAACAGGTTAGTAATAACTAACAAATAGCTTGAGGAAGGGGCTGAGATTAATGAAATGCAACCTTTATTTTAAACAATAAATAGTAATAATATCGGCAAATATAATTATTAATAAAATTTTAGTAATTTAGATTCTGTTCATGTTTTTGCATTTTAGTTGGTAAACGCGGTAAAAAATAAAAATGTGCGCTACCACTGTCGCTGTTTTAGGGGAAAAAAATATTACAGGGATTCTGTTTGCATGACCATCAAGTGGCGCTAGCTGGGATACCTTAGGTATATTAGCTTCCCGTGAAATTTTTGAGTTCGCCATGATGCAGAACCAAAGAATTAGAAACATCTTTAAAGCCGATTGCAAAAAGGAAACGGCTTGCTAAATTTTATAGCGAAGCAGGGGAGTTGCTTCTCAGTATATATGGCCCAGTAAATCGGGCCTTGTAAATCTGATTTTGTCAATTTGATCTTGTAAATCTGATCTTGTAAATATAGTTATAAGGCTTTTTTACACCTTAGCATGTAATTAACATTGACATTTTTAGTGATAACAAACTCGCCCTGCAGGGGGGTAAATTCAACGCCGCATAAATCTTCACAATGTAATGTAGTGCTATCAATAGCCGTTAATAACTGTGAAGGGCGGATAAATTTTTCATATTCGTGGGTGCCTTTAGGGACCCATTTTAATAAATGCTCGGCGCCAACAATCATCATTAAATAAGCTTTGAAGGTTTTATTAATAGTCGAAAAATAAACCGTACCACCGGGTTTAACCAAATCGCAGCAAGCTCGCACAATAGAGGCAGGATCCGGTACGTGCTCTAACATCTCCATACAAGTCACCAGATCAAACTGACCCGCATGTTGTGCTGCAAACTCCTCTGCGGTTATTTTTTGATACTGCAGTTTTGTTTGTGTTTCTAAAGCGTGTAACCGGGCAATTTGTAACGAAGCATGCGCCATATCGATACCCGTGACATCCGCCCCTTGTTTTGCCATGCTTTCGCTGAGAATGCCGCCACCGCAGCCAATATCTACAATCGACTTGGCAAACAATCCCTCAACGCCTCGCTCTATATAACCTAAGCGAGTTGGATTAAGCATATGTAATGGTTTGAAGTCACCTTCTAAGTCCCACCATTGTTCGGCCATTGCTGAGAATTTTTCAATTTCTTTTGGATCAACATTGTTTGCAGTTGTACTTTTATTGACTGACATGCATCTTTACCCGGTTTTTGCAGATGAGGCATTATAACGAGTAAAAAAGATAAAACAATTCACCTAAGTCCTTCCCATCACTAGAATAAAATTTATAAGAATAACTTCCAACCAAACAAGCTTCAGCGCATGAAATTGGGAAAGGCGATTAAATAGCTAAAATAAACACCCTAGTGGCGCTTTAAATAAACATTATAGTGTTTAAAAATTAACCATAAAGGGCATCTAGCTGCTTATTTGAGCCATAGATTGATTCTCAGCGATTATTAAGTGAAAAATGCCGCTGAACTTATCTCTTCATTAATAATATGTGTTAGAATGCGAAACTCACAAAAATACCAATCGATATACTAATAAATAAGGATCTTGGCCTCTATGAGCGAATTTGCATCAGACGTTTCTCCGATCAACATTGAAGATGAATTAAAGAACTCTTATCTTGAATATGCAATGAGCGTCATTGTCGGACGCGCTTTGCCCGACGTACGTGACGGTCTTAAACCTGTTCACCGCCGGGTTTTATTTGCCATGAATGTATTACGTAATGACTGGAATAAACCTTACAAAAAATCCGCACGTATTGTTGGTGATGTAATAGGTAAGTATCACCCGCACGGTGATACAGCGGTATACGATACCATTGTTCGTATGGCGCAAGATTTCTCTCTTCGTTATATGCTCGTTGATGGCCAGGGTAACTTTGGTTCAGTCGATGGCGATAGCGCGGCAGCAATGCGTTATACGGAAATTCGTATGCAGAAATTGGCGCATGAATTATTAGCTGATTTGGATAAAGAAACAGTTGATTTTGTGCCTAACTACGACGGCACAGAGTTTATTCCTGAAGTGATGCCCACCAAAATCCCTAATCTGTTAATTAACGGGTCTTCCGGTATTGCGGTCGGTATGGCAACCAATATTCCTCCCCATAATTTAGGTGAAGTGATCGATGGTTGTTTAGCGCTGATTGAAGATGCTGACATTACTATTAATGAATTAATTGAATTTATTCCCGGACCTGATTTTCCGACTTCAGGCATTATCAATGGCCGTAAGGGTATTGTGGATGCTTACCACACAGGCCGTGGAAAAATAAAAGTGCGCGCCAAAGCGGATATTGAAGTTAATGAAAAAACCGGCCGTGAAACGATTGTGGTGCATGAACTTCCTTATCAGGTTAATAAAGCACGTTTAATTGAAAAAATTGCTGAATTTGTAAAAGATAAAAAAATAGAAGGTATTAGCGCGTTACGTGATGAGTCCGATAAAGACGGTATGCGTATGGTGGTTGAAGTTAAACGGGGTGAAGTAGGTGAGGTTGTTTTAAATAACCTTTACGCACAAACCCAGATGCAGGTGACCTTTGGTATTAATGCCGTGGCGCTTGACCATGGTCAGCCAAAACTCTTTAACTTAAAAGAAATGTTGGAAGCCTTTATCTTACACCGACGTGAAGTGGTCACGCGCCGTACTGTATTTGAGTTGAAGAAAGCGCGGGAGCGTGCACATGTACTTGAAGGTTTGGCTATTTCGCTGGCGAATATAGAGCCGATCATTGCATTGATTCGTCATTCAGCCACGCCGGGCGAAGCTAAAATTGCGTTACAAGCACAGGGTTGGGATTTAGGTCATGTTGCGGCAATGCTTGACGCCTCAGGGGTTGATGCGGCACGTCCAGATGGTTTAGCCGTTGAATTTGGTGTCCGTGACAACCAATATTATATGACTGAAGTGCAAGCGCAGGCTATTCTTGATTTACGTTTACAAAAACTAACCGGGCTTGAACACGAAAAAATATTAACTGAATATAAAGAGCTGCTTGATATTATTGCGGCATTATTATTTATCTTAGAAAATCCCGAACGTTTGATGGAAGTTATCCGTGAAGAGTTAGCCGAAATTAAAGCCAATTATGCTGATCCTCGTCGTACTGAAATCACCGCGAGTGAAACTGATCTGAGCATGGAAGATTTGATCACTGAAGAGGATGTGGTGGTCACACTTTCCCATGAAGGTTATGTTAAGTATCAGGCATTAA
>JBLIEH010000102.1:0-7111 GCA_047632875.1 Psychromonas sp.
CTGATCCGAAAACGTCCACCGTTGCTGGATAGGTACGCAAAATTGGATTCTTTAATGACCAAAAATTCAGCAAAACGCTTTTCATCCATGACTTTTTTTAAGAGATCATAAACGTCTTCGCAGGTAAATTCTTGTTCACTGATAGCCTCTAATTTCCCATTTAATTTCATGGTTGCCGGCAAGCCAACTGAAATGTATAAATCCGACGCTTTGAGTTTATCTACTTTAATTAATAGCTTATCTAACATAGTAAATTGACCTTAAAATGTTTTGGGATCGGCAGCTTTTTGCATCGCATCAGCGTGTGAAATGACACCTTCGGCAACTAAATTGCGTAGACTTTGATCTAGCGTCTGCATGCCGTGTACCATGCCGGTTTGAATCACCGAGTACATTTGCGCAACCTTATCCTCACGAATCAAATTCCGGATAGCAGGAATACCCATCATAATTTCATGCGCAGCGACTCGTCCACCACCGACCTTTTTAAGTAAAGTTTGCGAAATAACGGCTTGTAATGATTCAGATAACATTGAGCGCACCATGCTTTTCTCTGCCGCAGGAAAGACATCGATAACACGGTTGATCGTTTTAGCTGCAGAAGTTGTATGCAGAGTACCAAATACCAAGTGCCCCGTTTCCGCGGCTGTTATTGCTAAACGGATGGTTTCTAAATCACGCATTTCACCGACGAGAATAACATCGGGATCTTCCCGCAATGCACTTTTCAGTGCCCGGTCAAAACTTAAGGTGTCTTTATAAACTTCACGTTGGTTGATCAGCGATTTTTTTGTTTGATGGACAAACTCGACAGGATCTTCGATGGTTAAAATATGCTCATGCCGACTTTCGTTAATATAATCAATCATCGCCGCTAAGGTAGTTGATTTCCCCGAGCCCGTTGGTCCGGTGACGAGGACTAGACCGCGGGGAAAGTCTGATATTTTTTTGAATATTTCAGGTGCGCCGAGTTGCTCTAAGGTTAGCACTTTACTTGGGATAGTACGAAATACAGCACTAGCCCCACGCTGTTGGTTAAAGGCATTAACCCGGAAACGTGCTAACTCTGGAACTTCAAAGGAAAAATCGGTTTCTAAATCTTCTTCAAAATCTTTACGCTGTTTATCGTTCATGATGTCGTAAATAAGACTATTTACCTCTTTATGATCTAAAGCGGGCACATTTAATTTACGTACTTCTCCATCAACCCGAATCATTGGAGGAACTCCTGAAGAAAGGTGTAGATCTGACGCGTTATGCTTTACACTAAAAGCCAATAATTCTGTTATATCCATATAATTAAACCTTATTTATGACTAAAATATCTGAAAATATTACTAATGTAGCACAAAAAATAGTTCATGCTGCTCAGCAAGCCGGCCGAAATGCGGATCAAATTCAGTTACTCGCCGTCAGTAAAACTAAACCGGTGTCCGTGATAAAAGAAGCTTACCAAGCTGGCTTACGTCATTTTGGTGAAAACTATGTGCAAGAGAGCATTGAAAAAATTCAGCAGATTAAACTTGATCCTGATTTTAACCAACCCATTTTTTGGTATTTTATTGGCCCGCTGCAGTCTAATAAAACAGCTCCCGTGGCTGAAAACTTCGATTGGGTACAAAGTGTCGAACGACTAAAAATAGCACAGCGCTTAAATAGTCAACGCCCTGACCATCTACCCAAACTAAATATTTGTTTACAGGTTAATATTAGCGGAGAACAGAGCAAGTCGGGTACTACTTTATTAGAAGTTATTGAACTGGCTTCACAGGTTAACAATCTACCACACTTAACACTGCGTGGTATTATGGCTATCCCTGAAAAAACCGACGATCAGCTGCGACTTGAAAAACAGTTCTATGAACTCCATGACATTTATTTGCGACTACAACAGTTATACCCGCAAGTTGACACTCTGTCGATGGGCATGAGTGGGGATTTAGAAAAGGCGATTGCCTGCGGCAGTACTATGGTCAGAATCGGAACTGATATTTTTGGTTCGAGAAGTTAGCAAGAGCGCCATCCGCGAACTTTAGGATACGAAAAATATTGAGCTCATTTCAACCAAGATTTAGATAAAAACAAGCACTAAAATTAGAAACACCGTCCGCTGCAATATGACTTATCTGTTAGAAAAGCAGCAGAAAATTTGCCTAATAAACCCTCCTCTGGTTGAAGCCTTGATAGGTCAATTAACGGGGCAATTTGATATGGACAAGGTTTAGGCAAGAAAAATAGGGATATTATCAGGTCGATTATGTCGCAAGATATTACCCCGTTGAATTAGACATGCTTACCCATGCCTTACTTAAAAATAAGCCCTTGCAACGCGAGCATATTATTTGTGTTTAAAGTCGCACAGGGCGCTAGGAGAAATAAAATGTTACATAAGAAAATTACCTTTATAGGCGCCGGCAACATGGCCGGTAGTATTATCAGCGGATTAGCTAAATCCGGTTATCCTGCGGATTTGATCTGTGCATGTGCACCCAGTGCCAACAATACGCAAAAACTAGCAGACCAATTTTCAATTAATACCAGCCAGGACAATCCTGCTTCAGTAGCCTGGGCCGAGGTTATTGTGCTGGGCGTTAAACCGCAAATGATGGCAGATGTTTGTCAGGCAATGACCGCTCAGGGAGCAGATTTTAGCAATAAGTTGGTTATCTCCATTGCGGCAGGTATCTCTGTGCAGCGCATGCAGTCTTTATTAGGCGAAAAAGCCCAAATTATTCGCACTATGCCTAATACCCCCAGCTTGTTACAAAAAGGCATGACCGGGTTATATGCATCGGAGCAGGTAAGCCAGGAATATAAAACCTTTGCGGGCGACTTGATGTCCGCTGTCGGCGAGACGGTCTGGGTAAAAGAAGAAAGCATGATTAATTCCGTTATAGCCGCATCGGGATCTTCACCCGCGTACTTCTTCCTGTTTATGGAAGCGATGCAGACAAAAGCAATAGAAATGGGCTTTGATCCGGAACAAGCACGTTTATTAGTTTCACAAGCCGCGCTTGGCAGCATTGAAATGGTCAAGCAAAACCCGGATATATCTATTGCTAAGCTCCGTGAAAACGTTACTTCTAAAGCAGGATCAACCGCAAAAGCGCTTGATACCTTTAATGAATTGCAGTTAACTGAAATCGTCGCTAAAGCCATGCAGGCAGCTTCTGATCGTGGTGAAGAAATGGAAAAATTATTCTAAGCTTAAGTTCATAAAATAGAGAGAGAGTATAATGAATGCAGTAGATTTTTTAGTGAATACCCTGTTTGATCTTTATATCATGATCGTATTATTACGTATCTGGTTACAGGTTGCGAGAGCCGATTTTTACAACCCTTTCAGCCAATTTGTCATTAAAGCGACACAACCTGTTGTCGGACCGATACGCAAAATAATTCCAGGACTGGGTGGCTGGGATCTTGCAACTATTTTATTTGCTTTTGCTGTTGCCTGTTTGAAAATAACTACTTTATATTTAATATCGGGAGCGGTAATCAATCCAGTTGTGATCCTCATTTCAGGTTTGATTATTTTAATACAGGCTGTCTTTAAATTACTCTTTTGGGTGTTGATATTACGCGCAATTTTAAGTTGGGTAAGCCGAGGCAATAACCCTATTGAAGCTGTGATGATCCAACTTACTGAGCCTCTCTTAGCACCGATTCGTCGTTTTATGCCGCAGATGGGAGGGTTAGATCTCTCTATGTTAGTGGTCTTAATTGGATTGCAGTTTTTAGAAGTATTGGTAAATGATTTGTTGTCTAAATTATTTTAACAGCGGCAGATAGTCTACAATATGAAGGCGAAGATCTTTTGCTTCGCCTTGTTTTACAACCTAAATCTAGCCGAGATCAATTTGTCGGAATGCTCGGGAATGAGCTTAAAATAGCCATTACTGCGCCGCCCGTAGACGGTAAGGCAAATGCACACCTGATTAAATTTTTAAGTAAGCAGTTCAAAGTGGCAAAAGGCGCCATTAGCGTTGAAAAAGGATTATTAAATCGTCATAAATTGGTTCGTGTTCGTGCGCCAAAAAAGATACCCGAGTTTTTTAAACAAGGGCCAAGTAAAACTTAAAGGAGTCATTATGCTTAACATAAAAAAATATTATCAGGCGTTATTCATTGCAGCTCTGTTTTGCTTTACCCAGTCTGGGGCTGCCGCGCAATTCCATGCATTTGATAACCTCGAGGTACACTACATCGCCCTACCCAGTACTTTTTTACAACCCGACATTGCCCAAAAATACAATATCGAACGCAGCAGATATAATGGTCTTATTAATATTTCAGTGCTGGATAATAATAGTAATGCCAAGGCCGTTTCAGCCAGCCTGAGCGGGACAGGGAAAAACCTCTTAGGGCAAATCCACAGGCTAAGTTTTACAGAAATTAAAGAGGGAGATAGTATCTATTATCTTGCTGACTACCCTTTTACCAATGAAGAAATTGTTCATTTTGAGATTCTGATTAAAACCCAAAACAAAACCAACATATTAAAATTTCAACATAAGTTTTATACCGATTAACATCAAAAAAGAGAATAAAAGGACCGCCGCTAAGATGAAAAAAAAATGGGTATTAGCCACCGGCAACAAAGGTAAAGTTAAAGAAATGAGCGAACTGCTGAACAGCTTTTCGATCGAAGTGCTACCACAAAGTCAGTTTGAAGTATCAGAAGTTGCAGAAACCGGCACGACCTTTGTGGAAAATGCCATAATAAAAGCACGTCATGCAGCGAAAGTAACAGGATTACCCGCGATCGCCGATGATTCCGGGTTAGAAGTCGATTTTTTGAATGGGCAACCGGGCATTCATTCTGCGCGTTTCGCTGGCCAAAATGCAACTGACCAGGAAAATATCGAACTTTTATTAAATAAATTAGAAGGCATCGGCCGGGAGAATCGCAGTGCGCGTTTCCAATGTGTATTGGTTTATTTACGCCATCAATTCGATCCGACTCCGATCATTTGTCAAGGCACTTGGCAGGGTAGCATCACAGAATCGCGGCAGGGCGAAAATGGCTTCGGCTACGATCCTGTATTTTGGGTTGAGAGTGAACAATCAACCTCAGCACAATTGAGCAAACAACGTAAAGCTGAACTCAGTCACCGAGGTCAAGCCCTGGCCAAATTAGTGGAATTACTTAAACAGCAATTAGGTTAAATTAAAACATCCAGACAATAATAAACGCAGTGCATAATCTGCGTTTTTCTCCCAACAATTTCGAGTATTTAATGTTAAAACTTCCTCCGCTCAGCTTATATATTCATATCCCCTGGTGCATTGAAAAATGCCCATACTGTGATTTTAATTCACATAAATTACGCGGAGAGATTCCTGAACAGGATTATCTGCACGCTTTATTGGAGGATTTCGGTAATGATTTGGTTTATGTGCAGGGCAGAGTATTAGAAACTATCTTCATTGGCGGCGGCACGCCAAGTTTATTATCAGCATCCGGTATCGGCTGGTTATTGACGGAAATAGAGAAAAAAATCTCTTTTAAAGAAAACATTGAGATCACCTTAGAAGCTAATCCGGGCGCGATTGAGAATCAAAAAATAGCCGACTTCAAAGCCGTAGGTATCAATCGTTTCTCCTTTGGCGTACAGAGTTTTCAGCAGGATAAACTGACCAAACTGGGCCGTATTCATGGCGTGGAGGAAGCAAAAACGGCTGCACGGCAAGCTCATCACGTTGGTATGAAAACCTTTAATTTAGATTTAATGCATGGTTTACCGGACCAAAGCCTTGCTGATGCACTGCAGGATTTGCAAACAGGGATCGACCTTAACCCAACCCACCTCTCCTGGTATCAACTCACCATTGAGCCAAATACGCAGTATTTTTCCCATCCACCCACATTACCTGAAGAAGACTTATTATGGGATATTCAAGAAAAAGGACAAGCTTTACTGGCTGAAAATGGTTACCTTCAATACGAGATTTCTGCTTATTGTAAGGCAGGCTTTGAATGTTTACATAATTTAAACTACTGGCGATTTGGTGATTATATCGGCATAGGTTGCGGCGCCCATGGCAAGTTGACCCTGCCCCTGCAGAATAAAATATTACGCACCACTAAGGTCAAACATCCCAAGGGTTATTTAGATCCAACACGCGCATACCTGGATCAAGTAAACCCTGTCGAAAAAAGTGATTTAGCTTTTGAATACATGATCAATCGCCTGCGTTTATTTGAAGATATTCCCTTCACTGAATTCGAAGATTTTACCGGATTACGTCTCAAATCCATTACTCACGCCATTCACGCTGCAATAGCAAAAAATCTGTTAGTTGAAAATGAGCATAGCTGGCAGGTAAGCCCATTAGGCCATCGTTACCTGAATGAGCTATTAACCCTGTTTATGGAATAATCAACTTGACGAGCTAAAATAAGAAATTTTATGACTGAATATTTTGTTTATGCCTTTATTTATTTAGCCGCGGCTGTGATAGCCGTCCCTATTGCTACACGCTGCGGACTGGGCTCGGTGCTCGGGTATTTAATCGCCGGGGTGGTGATCGGCCCGATCATTGGTTTAGTGGGCGATGAGACCAGTAATATTCAGCACTTTGCTGAATTTGGGGTTGTCCTGATGCTGTTTTTGGTCGGTTTGGAACTCGAACCAAAAATGCTTTGGAAAATGCGCAACCGACTGCTGGGATTAGGCGGACTTCAGGTTATTTTAAGCACACTATTAGGGATGTGGATTGCATCCTATTTTGTCGCAGATTGGACAACGGCCTTAACCATAGGTTTGATTTTTTCACTTTCTTCAACGGCTATTGTGCTACAGACCTTTAATGAAAAAGGCTTAAGCAAAACTGCAGGTGGCAAGAATGCCTTTTCAGTTTTGCTCTTCCAGGATATTGCCGTTATCCCAATGCTCGCATTAATTCCATTAATGGCCCTGCCTGAACTTATCGAAAAATCACAACAACTCGCATCAAGTGCAGCGCAGCACAACGATAACTGGAGTTTAGTCGCAGGTTTACCCGGCTGGGCTTACGCACTCGTTGTTGTCACCTCGATAGGCGCTGTCGTCTCTGCCGGACATTATTTAAGCCGCCCTTTATTCAAGTTTGTCGCCAGATCGGAATT